>NZ_JBHVGB010000053.1:0-32400 GCF_042801335.1 Nocardioides sp. NPDC057577
GACCTCGAGAATCAGGCCTTGTCGGCCGGAACCGCTTCGGCAGCCGGGTCGGCGCCGTTGCTGCTGCTGTGGTCGTCCTCGACGACCGCGAGCGCGAAGTCGTCGCCGTGCTCGGTGACGCCGGTGATGACGGCCTGCTCGACCGCCTCCGCGGCGTACTGTCCACGCACGATCAGCGGATCATGGGCCAGGTCGCGCTGTAGCGAGACCGCCAGCCCGACCATGATCACCGCGAACGGCAGTGCGGCCACGATCGTGATCGTCTGCAGACCCGACAACGCATCCGCACCACCGGCGATCAGGCCCAGGATGGCCACGAGACCGGTCGCGACACCCCAGAAGACCACCGTCGGCCGGCTCGGCTCCTCGGAGCCGCGCTCGGAGAGGGTGCCCATCACGATCGAGGCCGCGTCGGCGCCGGAGACGAAGAAGATCGCCACCAGGACCATGACCAGGATGCTCATCACCGTGGCCAGCGGGAACTGGTCGAGCGTGGTGAACAGCTGCGACTCGACGCCGCCGAGACCGGCGATGTCGACGGTGCCGTCACGCTGCAGGTCGATGGCGGTGCCGCCCATGATGCAGAACCAGATCACGCTGACGGCGCTGGGGACCAGGAGCACGCCGGCGACGAACTGCCGGATGGTGCGACCACGCGAGATCCGCGCGATGAACATGCCGACGAACGGCGTCCAGGAGATCCACCAGGCCCAGTAGAAGACGGTCCAGGAGCCGAGCCAGGCGGAGGTCTCCTCGCCGCCGACACCGGTGCGGGCCGACATCTGAGCGAGGTCGCCGATGTAGGTGCCGAGCGAGGTCGGGATCAGGTCGAGGATGAAGACCGTCGGGCCGACCACGAAGAGGAACAGCGCCAGGAGCAGGGCCAGCACCATGTTGATGTTGGAGAGCCACTGGATGCCCTTGGCCACACCCGAGACCGCCGAGATCACGAAGCAGACCGTCAGGACCGCGATGATCCCGATGAGGACGTTGTTTCCGACCTCGCCGAGCCCGGCCACGATCTGCAGGCCGCTCTCGATCTGGATCGCGCCCGTGCCGAGCGAGGTGGCGGAGCCGAACAGGGTCGCGAAGATCGCGAAGATGTCGATCGCCTTGCCGGCTGGACCCTCGACGGTCTTCTTGCCGAGCAGCGGCGTGAAGGCCGAGGAGATCAGGCTGACGCGACCCTTGCGGTAGGCGCCATAGCCGATCGCCAGACCCACGACCGCGTAGATCGCCCACGGGTGCAGCGTCCAGTGGAACATCGTGGTCGCCATCGCGTGCTGGATGGCTTCGGGGTTGCCCGCCTCGCCGGTGCCCGGCGGCGGGGTGACGTAGTGCGAGATGGGCTCGCTGACGCCGTAGAACATCAGACCGATGCCCATTCCGGCGCTGAACATCATCGCGATCCAGGAGGCCGTGTTGAACTCCGGTTTCTCGTCGTCACGGCCCAAGGGGATGTTGCCGTACTTGCTGACGGCGAGCCAGACGATATAGATGACGAAGCCGCTGGCGGTCAGGACGAAGACCCAGCCGGCCTTGTCCAGCACCCAGGTGAGGGCGTCGCCGGCGACCTTGCCCATGCCGTCGGTGTTGATGAAGCCCCAGGCCATGAACGCGATGGCGATGGCCGCCGCGACGCCGAAGACTACCCAGTCGATTCCCTTGCGTTGGTCCTGTTCGCTCGAGATCGGCAGGTCCAGCGCGGGGTGGGGGACGACTTCACCGGTAGGGGACTTGATGAGGCCAGAGGGGATGTGATTTTCGGAATGTTTCGGACTGTCTGTCTTCTTCTCAGAAGTCACACTGTTGTCCTTCCGGTTGGGTTCGGGACCACAGCACCCTAACGCGCACCGTCTTTGCTTTACGTTCACCGGGGGACCTCGGCCGACCTGCCGAGGGTGACTTCTGGCCGGACCGTGTCCGGTCGGTGCGCGTGTTGTTCCGCCTTCGTGGCCGTGCTACGCCGCCCCTTCGACCTAAGTTCGGCGGACATATTGTGGCTCGACCGTGACCATTGCGGTGCCGGGAGAACCACCCGCGAGCTACTGCTGGGGTTGGCCGAGGTGTGACTCGGGCCTGAGGCCGGCGGCGAGACCGTCGCCGGTAGTGGCCCGGGCTAGGGCGCGACCCAGCGCCGGTGCCTGCTTGAAGAGGTTGTGACCGGCGACGAAGAGGACCTGATCTGCCTCCCAGGCGGCCACGCCGTCCTCGCTCCACGGGAGGTCGGTCACCCAGCAGTGGACGAACTCTCGCGGCTCGGGGTCGAGGCCGGGCAGCGCTCGTGCCACGTACTCACGCGCGCGTTCGTCCAGGGATCGAACCGCCGCCGGGTCGATGAACGTCCCGTCGTCGCGGACGCCGACACTCTCACTGAGCCCCAGCGCATAGCGGCCGTTGCCCGGCAGCGGCGTCGCGTAGACGCCGACCTCGCCGAAGTCGCCGCTGCCGTCCTGCAGGCAGGCCACCCGTTCCGGGGCGGCGCCCTTCACGGCGAAAGTCAGCCGTACGTGGGCGGCGAGGCGGACAGGGAGGGAGAGGCCGACGCTCCGCGCCAGGCGGGCGGTCTCGCGCCCGGCGCACACGACCACCTTCGAGTAGACGGCACGCTCGGTGACACTGCGCACCTCGACCGTTCCGTTGTCGCGGGGCTCGATCGCGATGACCTCGCCGGTCACCACGGCGTCCCCGAGCTGATCCGTGAGCGCCTTGATGGCAGCGCGCGTACGGATCGCGCCACCCGCCTCGTCGAGCACCGCCGGGCCGGAGTACCCGGCGAGCAGCGGCATCCGCTCGGAGAGCTCGTCGGAGTCGATCGCACGCGCGGCCACGCCACCGACACGGTCGAGCACACGAAGCCGCGCGAGCGCGTTCTCACCGATCGCCACCACCCCGTCTGAGGAGACCAGCTCGACGTCGAACCGTTCGGCCCACTCGGCCCACACGCCACGGCTCTCGCGCGCGAACGCGACGAGCCGCGGGTCGTCGTGCGCATGCCGGAAGATCCGCGACTCGCCCGCGGACTGGCCGTGACCGGGCAGACCGGTCTCGTACAGCCGCACTCCGACGCCCTGCTCACGTAACGCGTAGGCAGTCGAGAGGCCGACGATGCCGCCGCCGATCACCGCAACTTCAGGCGAACCCGTCATCGGGCCGCGCGTGCTGCGCCGAGCTCGGCCACGAGCGCGTCACAGAACGCGGGCAGGTCATCGGGTGAACGGCTGGTGATCACGTTGCCGTCGACCACCACTTCCCGATCGACGACTTCCGCGCCGGCATTGCGCAGGTCGGTACGGATGCTCGGGTAGGACGTCAGGGTCCGACCCCTGACCACGCCGGCCTCGATCAACGTCCAGGGCCCGTGACAGACGGCAGCGACCGGCTTTCCGCTGTCCACGAAGTCACGTACGAAGGCGACGGCGTCGGCGTCCACCCGCAGCTGGTCAGGGTTCACCGTGCCGCCGGGGAGCAGCAACGCGTCGTAGGCGGCCACGGTGGCGTCCGCCACCAGACCGTCGACGGGGAAGGTCCCCGCCGGGTTCAGATCGTTCTCACGCGCCCGGATCTCCTCATCGTGGACCGACAGCAGCGTGGTCTGGGCGCCGGCAGCGTTCAGGGCCTCGCGGGGTTGCTCGAGCTCGACGCGTTCCACGCCGTCCGCGGCGAGGATGGCGACCTTCTTGCCGTGCAGTGCCTGGGTCATGAGAACCTCCAGATCGATACGGTCTGATCTCCTCCGCCGACCCTGGTACCCGGGCCCACCGTGTTCATGCTCCACCGCCACATCGCGGAAATATTGCGGCTCTACCGTTGATCTCATGCGCTACCGGCAGAGTCTCCACGGGCACGGCTTCGAGTTCGACGGCCTGGTCGAGGTGATGGCGCGGGCGACGCCCCTGCGCTCCGGCGACGTCCTGGCCGGCTGCGCCGCGCGGTCCGACACCGAGCGGGTCGCGGCGCGGATGGTGCTGGCCGATCTCCCGCTCAGCATCTTCCTCGAGGAGCAGGTGGTCCCGGCCGAGTCCGACGAGGTCACCCGGCTGATCCTGGAGACGCACGACAAGGACGCCTTCGCCCAGGTCAGCGACCTCACCGTGGGTGCCTTCCGGGAGTGGCTGCTCGACGCCGCCGCCCGTCGCGACACCGCGGCCCTGACCGCCATCGCGCCCGGGCTGACCCCGGAGATGGTGGCGGCGGTCTCCAAGATCATGCGCAACCAGGACCTGATCGCGGTGGCCGCGGCCACCGAGGTGGTGACCCGGTTCCGCACCACGATGGGCCTGCGGGGGAGGTTGTCCACCCGGCTGCAGCCCAACCACCCCACCGACGATCCGGGAGCGATCGCGGCCTCGATCCTCGACGGCCTGCTCCTGGGTTCTGGCGATGCGCTGATCGGCATCAACCCGGCGTCCGACAACCCGCGTACGGTCGCCGACCTGCTCCGGCTCGTCGACGAGGTGCGCCTGCGCTACGAGATCCCCACGCAGAGCTGCGTCCTGACCCACGTCACCACGACGATCGACCTGATCGAGGCGGGGCTGCCGGTCGACCTGCCGTTCCAGTCGATCGGCGGCACCCAGGGCGCCAACGAGGGCTTCGGGGTGACCTTGGCGATGCTGGCGGAGGCCGACGAGGCCGCCCGGTCGCTGGATCGGGGCACCGTCGGGAACGACGTGATGTACTTCGAGACCGGTCAGGGCTCGGCGCTCTCCACCGGCGCCCACCTCGGTAGCGGCGGCAGGCCGGTCGACCAGCAGACCCTGGAGGCCCGGGCATACGGGGTGGCGCGGGCGTTCAAGCCGTTCCTGGTCAACACGGTGGTCGGCTTCATCGGTCCCGAGTACCTCTACGACGGCAAGCAGATCATCCGGGCGGGGCTCGAGGACCACTTCTGCGGCAAGCTGCTGGGCGTCCCGATGGGCGTCGACGTCTGCTACACCAACCACGCCGAGGCCGACTCCGACGACATGGACAACCTGCTCACCCTGCTCGGCGTCGCCGGCTGCACCTACGTGATGGCCGTCCCGGGCGCCGACGACGTCATGCTCGGCTACCAGTCGACCTCCTTCCACGACGCCCTCTACGCCCGCCAGGTCCTCGGCAAGCGCCCCGCCCCGGAGCTCGAGGAATGGCTGGCCGCGGCCGGCCTGCTCGACGCCGACGGTTCCGTACGTGACATCGACCCGGCCACCACATTGCTGAAGGAGCTGGCCCGGTGAGTGACTTCTGGGAGCCGTTGCGCCGGGCCACGCCGGCGCGGATCGGCCTCGGCCGGGCCGGCAACGCCGTCCCGACCTCCGAGGTCCTCGCCTTCGGCGCCGCGCACGCGGCCGCACGGGACGCGGTCCATCTCCCGCTCGACGTCGATGCCCTCGTCGAGCGCCTGACCGACCTCGACCTCGGTACGCCACGCGTGGTCGCCTCCGCGGCACCTGACCGCGCCACATACCTCACCCGGCCCGACCTCGGCCGGATTCCGGAGGCGGGCGGGCTGGACCTCCCGGAGGAGACTCCCGACCTCGCGATCGTGATCGCCGACGGACTCTCCGCCGAGGCGGTCGCGAAGCACGCGGTGCCGCTCCTGGAGCACCTGCTCCCGCTGCTCGACAGCGCCACGACCGTCGCCGCACCGGTGGTCGCCACCCAGGCCCGGGTGGCGCTGGGCGACCACATCGGGAAGGCGCTCGGCGCACGCCTGGTCCTGGTGCTGATCGGCGAGCGGCCCGGGCTCTCCTCCAGCGACTCGCTGGGGGCCTACCTCACCTGGGACCCGCGGCCGGGCGTGCTCGACTCGGCCCGCAACTGCATCTCCAACATCCGGCCGCCCCACGGTCTGGACCATGCAACCGCGGCGCGCACCATCGTGACCCTTCTGGCAGGCGCCCGCGAGCTCGGCGCGACCGGCGTGGCGCTCAAGGACGGATCTTTCACAGGGCCGTTACCTGGCGCGACCGCAGCCGCCACGGACGATTCCTAGCCTCACGATCTCCACCCCCACGAGATCCGGAGGCGTGCCATGCCCGAGGCACACGAAACCATCGAGCCGGTCCAGCTCGACGACGAAGCACATCTGGCCAGGCTCGGCTACAAGCAGGAGCTGGCCCGCACCTGGTCGGGGTTCTCGAACTTCGCCATCTCGTTCTCGATCATCTCGATCCTCGCCGGCTGCTTCACCACGTTCGGACAGGCCTGGAACAACGGCGGTCCGGTGGCCATCTCGTGGGGCTGGCCGATCATCGCGGGCCTCATCCTGATCATCGGCTTCACGATGTCCGAGCTGGTCTCGGCGTACCCGACCTCGGGCGGCATCTACTGGTGGGCGGCCAAGCTCGGCGGACCCGCCGCGGGCTTCTTCACCGGGTGGCTCAACCTGATCGGGCTGCTCGCGGTGACCGCGAGCGTGGCGTACGGTGCCGCCACCTTCCTCGACCTGACCCTCTCGACCCTGAGCCAGGGCTGGGCGGAGGGCTACTCCCTGGGCCGTGTCTACCTGATCTTCCTGGTCATCCTGGTGCTGGCCGCGCTCGCCAACATCTTCTCCAGCCACCTGCTGGCCGTCATCAACAACATCTCGGTGTGGTGGCACGTCGCCGGTGCAGCGGTCGTGGTCCTGGTGCTGGTCATCGTCCCCGACCACCACCAGAGCATCAGTTATGTCTTCACCGAGCGGATCAACAACTCCGGCTACGCCGACGCGAAGTACTGGTTCCTGGTGCTCCCGCTCGGGTTCCTGCTGACGCAGTACACGATCACCGGCTTCGACGCCTCCGCACACCTCTCCGAGGAGACCCAGGGTGCCGCCGACGGCGCCGCCAAGGGGATCTGGCGCTCGATCTTCTACTCCGCGGTCGGCGGGTACGTCCTGCTGCTCGCGTTCGTCTTCGCCGTGCAGGACCCCGAGGGCGTGAGCGCGGGCGGCGGCGCGGTCGACGTGATCTTCGGCCAGGCGCTGCCCACCTCCTGGCACTTCGTGGTGCTGCTGATCTCCACCGCCGGGCAGCTCTTCTGCACCACCGCCTGCCTGACCAGCGCCTCCCGGATGACGTACGCCTTCGCTCGCGACGGCGCGGTCCCGGGCTCGTCGCTGTGGGCGAAGGTCAACGAGACCAGGAAGGTCCCGGTCAACGCGGTGCTCCTGGTCGCGGTCGTCGGAGCGGTCATCACCCTCCCCGCGCTGTGGGGCGTGGGGGGCATCCCGCTGGCCTTCTACGCGATCACCTCGGTCGCGGTGATCGGCCTCTACCTCGCCTTCGCGATCCCGATCTTCCTGCGCTGGAAGGCCGGGGACTCCTTCGAGACCGGGCAGTGGACCCTGGGCCGGCACTACAAGTGGCTCAACCTGGTCGCCGTCGCCGAGATCGCGGTCATCTCGGTCTACTTCATCCTGCCGTTCGTGCCGTCCGGCTGGATCACCAGCGACGACTTCTCCTGGAAGTCGGTCAACTACGCGCCGGTCCTCACCATCGGCTCGCTGATCGTGCTCGCCCTGTGGTGGAGGCTCTCGGCGCGGACGTGGTTCAAGGGTCCGAAGACAACCCTCGACTGAGCCGGGCTCAGACGCCGTACGCAGCCAGCCAGCGCTCGATCTCGGCGTAGGCCTGCTTGCGGACCTCGGGGCGGGACAGGATGACGTCGTGCTTCGCCCCGGGGACCGCGATGTAGGTGACGTGGCTGCCGATCGCGGTCGACCAGCGGCGGATCTGGCGCACGTCGAGGACGATGTCGGTCGAGTGGACGAGCTCGCCCATCGCCTTCGGCTTGCTGGAGCGGTCCGAGGAGAGGACCAGCACGGGTGCCTTCACGTTCAGGCCCCGGTGGAGCCGGGAGTGGCCGTCGCGGATCGCCTTGAGCCAGCCGAGCCGGATCGGGTAGGAGCCGACCGGCTTGAGGCCGAGGTCGAACTCCCACTCGCCGTCGTGCTCGACGTGGAGCGACATGGTGTAGAAGCCGCTGACGTCGCGGCCGAGCTCGCGCATCGGGGCCCGGTGGCCGACCCGGCGCACGACCGGGGTGGCGACCTCGCGCAGCAGGAACGAGCCCTGCAGGTCGAGCCACGGCGAGTTGAGCACCATCCCGGCCAGGGCGTCGGGCTGCCGGTCGTCGGCCCACAGCGAGACCGTCAGTCCGCCGGTGGAGTGGGCGCTGAGCATGACCTTGGAGTGGCCGTCGCGCTCGGTGATCCGCTCCCAGGCCGCGTCGATCTCGTCGAAGTACTCAGCCAGATCACCGACGTACGTCCCCGACTGGTGCTCACGCAGCGAGCGACCGTACTTGCGCAGGTCGAGGCCGTAGAAGTCGTAGCCGCGCGCGGTCCACCACTCGGCGTACTCCTTCTGGAAGAAGTAGTCGGAGAACCCGTGGACGTAGAGGACAGCACCCTTGGCGTCGCCGTCGGCCGGCCGCTTGACGAGCGTGGCCACGACGGTGCCCTCGAAGTCGTCCGCGAGCTCGATGGTCTCCACGGTGTAGGGGTCACCGAGTACGTCGATCGTCATGAACGCATCCTCTCACCAGGCTGTGCGTTACCAGAAGGCAGGAACCAGGCCCCAACGTCCGTAGACGGTGGTCACGATCTCCTTCAGCCGCTCGGAGTCGGGGATCGCGTCGGGGTCGAGCGCCCGGATGCCGAAGGTGCAGGTCGCTCCGACCTCGCTCCACCACGACGTGACGCCCCCACGCATCCGGCGCAGCTCGCCCCGGGTCGCGCCGAGCGCCAGCGCGCGGAAGAGGATCGAGTCGGCAGCCACGCCGAACGGCGCCACGAAGTCGGGGTCGGGCCGGCCCAGGTTGGAGGCGAGACCAAGCGGCGTGACGACCCCCTTGAGCAGCGGCTTGGCGAGCTTGTCCGGGATCATCTGCGCCAGCGGTGCGATGTGCGCGATCGGGTCGGGGCGGGTGCCCTTGAAGAGAGCCGAGAACTCCTTCTTCGAGCGCTCCCGGATGTGGGCGAGATCGGTGACCCGGCCGACGCCGTCGCGCAGCTCGGTCTCGACCGCTATCGAGACGCCCGAGGTGGCGTTGGAGCGCAGGTCGCCCTCGCCGCGCATCGAGACGGGCAGCGACATCTTGACCGGCTCGCCGGGGCGTACGATCCCGGCCTCGAGGAGCACCTCCACCGAGATCGCGACCTGCAGCGCGTTGGAGGTGCCACCGGCCCGCTCCACGGCCGCGTTCCACTCCTCGGCGGGGCAGTCGGCGCCGGCGAAGGCGACCTCCTGGACGACGTCGTCGTCGGGCTGCGGGGCGGGCAGCGGCCGCTTCTCGGAGGACTGGGCCTCCAGCACGGGGGGCTTCCCGGCCGTCCGGGCCGCCCGAAGGCCGCGAGCGGCGGCGCGGGCCATCGTGCGCGCGTCGCGCCGATCGTCCTTCCGGGTGCCCTCGGCCTCCGCTTCAGTCATGGGGAGGCGGGGCAGGGGCTGGCGGCGTACGGCCGCGATCAGCGCACCGAGCTTCATCCCGCCGTCGCAGACGATGTGGGAGGCGTTGTAGGTCACGACCGTGCCGCCGTCGGTGGTGTGCGCCATGAAGAACGCCCACAGCGGTCCCGCGACCGGGTCGAACGGCACCTCGTCGGCGGTGGTGTCGAGCCAGGCCATGACCTGGTCGGGCTTGATCCGGTCGGGGTGCAGACGGACCGGTTCGGCCGTCGTCGCCG
This sequence comes from Nocardioides sp. NPDC057577, assembly GCF_042801335.1. NCBI lineage: Bacteria > Bacillati > Actinomycetota > Actinomycetes > Propionibacteriales > Nocardioidaceae > Nocardioides > Nocardioides sp. NPDC057577. Next base: position 9,656 of record NZ_JBHVGB010000053.1, read on the forward strand.
GCACCCAGCGCGAGCGCGCGCCGAGGGCGCGGGGGCGCACCACCAGCCGGTTGAGCGGGCCCTTGGCGAGCTCGTCGACAACCTCCTGGACGGCCTCCACCGGGATCTCCTCCGGGAACCTCCAGGCACTCTGGGCGACCACCGGGACCCCGATCACGGTCGCGGTCCGGAGGAAGACCTCGTCGTCGTACGTCAGCCGGTTGGTCGGCTCGGGAGTGAACGGCGCCGGGCGGGCACCGAGGCTCGCGGGCGGCAGCATCACCACACCTCGACGCTCAGACCCCACGAGCCGAGCTCCTCGACCACCAGGTTCTCGAGGAAGTCCAGGTCAGGCACGCGGTCCGGCTCGGCTGCGACCAGGTTGAGCGTCGTCCGCGGCCCCGACTGGATGAGCCAGGAGATGATCCCGCCGCCGACGTCGTAGGCATCCTGGGCGGTGGCGTTCTGGTAGCCGGCGAGCCCGGCCACGAGGCGTACGTCCTCGCCCATCGCGTAGCGGTAGTCGTCGGGGAGCTGCGGCAGGTTGGAGGCCATGCACGCGGCCGCCGGCGGTTGCGGAAGCTTGTCGAGCACCGCGTCGGGGAGCATCTGCATCATCGCCAGCGGCACCGGGACCAGCCCCGGACCGGCCTGGCCGAGGCGGATGTAGGCGGCCTTGGAGAGCTTCTTGATCGCAGCGAGATCGCGCGCTTCCAGCACGTCGCGCGGCACTTCGACCATGGCCACGCGCGTCGAGTTGGAGCGTACGTCCCCGGGCTGGAAGTCGCTCATCGGCAGCGAGACCGGGACGTCGCCCCGGTCGACCGGCACGTGGTCGATGCGGACGAGCAGGTCGGCGACCACGTTGATGAACCAGGCGTTGGTCGAGCCGCCGTGCTCGGCAGCGATCTTCGTCATCGCCTCGGTGTCGAACTCGGCGATCATCCGCGGCATCCGCCAGGTCTCGGGCGCCGGGTTCGGGGTGGCCTCCGGGTAGACCCGCGGTGCCTTGGTGGCCAGGGCGGCGGTGCCGTCCTTCTTCGCCTGACGACGGGCCTTGGTCCAGTCGCGGACGGCGCGCCATTGCGCTCGACTGTCGGCGGCCTCGGCACGGACGCGGGTCCAGCCCTTGGCGGGCGCGGGCGGGAGCCGCAGCGGCTCGCCGCGAGAGGCCCTCGACACGGCGTCGAGGACGGAGCCACCGTCGCCGACGGCGTGGGCGAGCAGCATCGAGACGACCGAGGTGCCGTCGTCGAGGTTGATCGCGGTCAGCCGGTAGGTCAGGCCCTCGTGCGGGTCGAGGTGGTCGCTGTGACGCTCCTGGAGCCAGCCGGTGATCTCGGCGACGGGGAGGACCTCGTCGTAGAGCTCGATCGACGGGTCGCGGTCGGAGTTGGTCCACAGGTCGCGAGCGCCCGGGAACTTCGCCCGGTGCAGCAGTCGCGACAGCCCGCCCTCGGCCAGGCCGGCAGCGATGTAGCGCAGCCGCTCGGCGTCGTAGGGACTGTTCATCCGCCAGATCCACTGGTTGGCGATCGGACTTCCGAGACCGCGATGACGGCGGGCGAAGAGATCGTCGGCGAACTGCAGGCGACCGGAGTTGTCGATCGGCGCACGGGTGGCAGCGGGCATGGGGGAGTCCTCGAGATAGGGCGGGCGGCCAAGAGGGAGGAGTCAAGCGGAGTCGATACCGCATGTAAACCCCCAGGGGCAATTTGGTTGGTGTGGGAATTACCACGTCCAGGGGTGCTCGAAACCGAGGGCGGACCTGTGTGCACAATAGGCCGCGACGTGGGACGACATCGCTGTCGTCCCAGGCAGTACGCCTTCTCGGGCTACGGCGTTCTTGAGGTTCGTTCGGGTCCCTGAGATGGCGTTGTGCTGCACATGAGCCCCCACCTCAGAGAGGAACTCCACCTCCGATGGAGTACACCGAGCTGTCCGCGTACGACGTACCCCCGGGCGAGGTGACCGCGTGGATTCCGACCGCGGAGCCGAGCGCTTGGGTCGACGACGACCGCCGACTGTCCCACAATCACGAGCTGCACCTCGACACCGCCGAGGCGGGCTCCTGGATCGGCTCGATCATGCGGGTGCACGGGCGGCTCGACGAGACGGCGCTCGGCCTCGCCCTCCGGGCCTGGATCGGTCGCCACGAGGCGTTGCGCGGGACCGTCGAGGAGACGCCGACCGGCCGGCAGCGTCGTGCGGTCGCCCCCGCGGACGTGTCGGTGACCACGACCGTTCTCGGCCGGTTCGACGGCGAGGACGCCCGGGGCTGTGTCTCGGACTTCCTCGCCGACCACATCGACCCCTCGGCCTGGCCCTACGTCGTCTTCGCGACGGTGGCCGACGCCGACGGATTCACCCTGGTCTTCGGCGCCGACCACGGTGTCATGGACGCCTACTCCCAGCTGCTCTGGTTCGAGGAGATCGCCTCGCTCTACGAGCGGGCGCTGGCCGGCGAGCCGTTCGCGGAGCTGGCCGCTGCCACCACCGGCAGCCACATCGACCACGCCGCCGCGGAGCGGATCACCGGCGACGCGATGTCGCTGGAGAGCGAGTCCGTGCAGGTCTGGCGCGACTGGCTGACTCGTCCTGACGGTCGGCTGCGGTTCGCCGACTTCCCGGTCACGGGCATCACCGACGTACCGGCCTCGGCTGAGCCCCTGCCGCAGGCCAGCCTGTCGCAGTGGCTCGGCGACCCCCGCCAGGCCCGGGTCCTGGGCGAGCTGTGCAAGAGCGCCGGCGTCTCCTTCCAGGCCGGGATGATGGGCGCGATGGCGTACGTCCTGCGGGCCCGGTACGGCGTGGAGCGGATGCGTTTCGTGGCGCCCATGCACACCCGCTACACCGCCGAGCACGCCGCGGCTGTCGGTTGGTACGTCGGCCTCGTCCCGGTCACCCTCGACATCTCCGGGGCGTCGACGCTGCCCGAGGTCGCGGCCCGGGTCCAGGCCGCGCTCGCTGAGACGAAGCCGCTGGTCCCGCAGCCTTTCGCGCGGGTCGCGGACCTCCTGGGCGTCGACGATGCACCCCATTTCGTGGTCACCTTCGTCGACACCCGCTTCATCCCCGGCGCCGAGCGCTGGAGCTCCTGGGACGCCCGTACGCTGCGTGCCCCCGTCCGCGCCGACGACGAGGTCTATCTCTGGCTCGTGCGTGATCGGGACGGTCTCAACGTCTCGACGCGCTACCCGGAGACCGTCGCCGCCGAGCGGGTCGTGCGCGACCTGATCGGCGGGATGAGCTCGCTCTTCGAGGAGATCGCGCGTCCCTTGGCCGGCGACCTGGAGGGGACCGCATGAGGATCGGGGCGCTCGCCGAGCTTTCTCCGGCGCCGGGCCGGGTGGTGGTGCTGCGACCGACGGCGCAGTGTCAGACGGCGGCCGACGCAGCGCCGGTCTCGCCCGGGGCACCCTCGTTCCTGCAGGCCGACCACCTCAACGCCTATCGGGCCAAGGTCGCCGCCGGCGGGGTGCACCGGGCCTGGACCGGCACCGCGGGGGAGTTCTCCGCCGCCTTCTCGGCCCCGGCCTACGTCGAGGCGCTGACCTCGTTCGTGAGGCGCCACGAGGGGCTGCGGACCTGGTTCGACCTCACCGGCGATGCGCCGGCCCGGCACCTCGTACCGGCCGAGGCGGTCGCCTTCGAGGCCGTCGAGGTCGAGGCGCCGGCCGACTGGTCCGGCGGCTGGCAGGACCTCCTCGTCAGCCTGTGGGACGAGCAGTGCCGTCCCGACTCCTGGACCCCGTTCCTGCTCGGCGCGATCGTGCGCGAGGACGGCTTCAGCTACTTCTGGGGTTGCGACCACGCCTTCACCGACGGCGCCTCGCAGCTGATGGTCCCGGCCGAGCTCGGCGCCGCCTATGCCGCGGCCCTGGGAGCCCCGTCGCCGCAGCTGCCGGTGGCCGACAGCTTCGTGACGTACGCAGCCGCCGAACAGCAGCTGGCCGCCGAGTGCGACGCGGAGACACCGGCAGTCCGCGAGTGGGCCGACATCGTCTCCCGCCACGACGGGCGGCTGCCGCGGTTCCCGGTCGACCTCGGGCTGGCCGCGGGCGAGACCGCGCCGGTCCGGATCCGGCGGTGGACCGCTCTCGAGGGCGAGGCGGTGGAGGCGCTCGAGTCGGTGTGCCGTGCCGCCGGCGGGCGGTTCACCAGCGGCGTCTTCGCGCTGCTGGCCCACGCCGAGCAGCGACTGACCGGCGCCTCCGACTATCTGGGCATCACCGTGCTGGGCACCCGGTCGCCGCAGACCGCGATGTCGCACGGCTGGTTCTGCAACTTCGCTCCCGTCTCGATGCCGGTGGGGGAGACCTTCGCCGAGACCGTGCTCGGCGCGGAGAAGGCCTTCGGCGTTGCTCGTGAGCTGGCCAGGACCCCGGTCCACGTGCCGCTCGGCGCGATGGTCGCCGGCGGGGTGCTCGCACCGACCGAGCTGGCGAGCCCGCAGATGGTCTCCTACCTGGACGTACGCAAGTTCCCCGGCGCCGGGACCACTCCCTTCGACACCGGGCTGCACTTCACCGGCGAGGGCCGCACCGCCAACGCGAGCCTGTGGGTCAACCGCTTCGAGGACCGCTTCGAGCTGGCCACGCAGAGCCCCGACACCGAGCAGGGCGGACGGGCCGTGGCGACCTTCTTCGCGGCCGTCCACGACGTTATCGCCGGTCTCGGCCTGTCGGTGCGTCCGGTCGATGCCGAAGCGATCATCGGGACCGGACATGCTGGTCACGACCGCTGACCTGTGGGCGCCGCGGCCGGGCACGCTGCTCCGCTGGGACCTCGCCGCGCCCGGTCGTGGTGCGCCCGCTGAGCTCTCGCTCAACCAGCGCAACCACCTCGCCGGCGCGACGGCCGGGGCACCGACCGTCTGGCTGGCGGCCGCCTTCGACGTCGAGGGGCCCATCGAGCCGGTCGCGCTCTCGCGCACCTGGCGCGCCTTCCTCGCCCGCCACGGCAGCCTGCAGCTCGAGGTCGTCGCCGGGTCCGAGGGACCGCGGGCTCTCCGCCACCACCCCGGCACGCTGACCTGGTCGGTCGCCACCGTCGGTCACACCAGCACCGTCGAGGAGACCCGCGCCGCACTGCACGCCGCCCTCGACGAACGGTGCGGCCCCTTCGCCTACCCGGCCTTCCTACCGGCCGCGATCTCCCGCCCCGACCGATCCACGATCGTCCTCGGCATGGACCACCTGCACTGCGACGCGCACTCGGTCGCCGTCGCGGTCGACGAGCTCGCCCACCTCTACGCCGCCTTCACCGAGAGCGGCGAGGAGCCGTCGCTGCCGCCGGTGACGTCGTTCCTCGACGCCGTCGCCGAGGGGGACGACGGTCCCGCCTGGGTAGCCGCCGACGACCCGCTGCTCCGTGGCTGGAGCGAGTTCCTGAGCGGTCGCGACCACCGGCTGCCGGCCTTCCCGCTCCCGCTCGGCCTCGAGCCGGGGGAGCGGGCCACCCAGGCCACCGCCGTCGCTCCGCTGGCCGACGCCGCCCTGATGGAGCGCATCGGCACCCGCGCCCGCAACAGCGGCGCATCGACGTACGCCGCCGTGCTGGCCGCCCTCGCCACCGCGATCTCGGACCTCGGCGGCGGAGACCGGCTGGACACGATGGCGCCGGTCTCCACCCGCTCCGCGGAGGCGCTGACCCGCTCGATCGGCTGGTACACCACCACCGTCCCGCTCACCGTCCCCGCCTCGCTCACCGACCTGGGTCTGGCCGAGGCCGGCGACGCGGTCCGTCAGGGCGTACGCCTCGGGTCGGTGCCGCTCGACCAGGTCCTCGGCTCGCTCACCGAGCCGCTGGTGCAGACCCGCAGCGACGTCTTCGTCGTCTCCTGGGTCGACTACCGCCACGTCCCCGGCGGCTCGGCCCACCTCGACCTCGACGCCCAGCACATCTCGGCCTCCACCCAGGCAGACGACGTCCAGATCTGGTTCGCCCGGACCCATACCGGCCTCGCCGTCCGTGTCCGCTACCCCGACACCACGGTCGCCGCAGCCTCCGTCGCCGCACTTCTTGACCGCCTGCGCCACACCCTCGAAGACCTCTCCCGCCAGCCCGACGCCCTCACCATCCTCCGCATCGACTCCTGAATCAGCTAGTGCCGGCGATTGGCGGCAACTATCGTGAGGCAGATGGCCGCCGAACGCGTAGACCCCTGATGCCGTCCTACGTCGCCCTCCTGCGAGGCATCAACGTCGGTGGACGGAATCCGGTCGCGATGCAGGCGCTGGCCGCCTGCTTCCTCGACGCCGGCTACGCGAACGTACGCACGCACCTGCAGAGCGGAAACGTCTTGTTCGACGCCGCGCTCTCGGACGCAGCCGCGTTGGAGACCGCGCTCGACGACCTGCTCGCGGCCGCGTTCGAGGTGGCGATCCCGACGGTGGTGCGATCCCGCGACGAGCTCGCCGACACCATCGCATCCGCCCCAGCGGACCACGGCTCGCCCGATCTGCGCAGCGACGTGTTCTTCCTGAAGCGGCCGCTGACCGTCGAGGCTGCGATGGGCCAGGTACCCGAGCTGCGGGAGGGCGTCGACTCGATCGCCCCGGGCCCCGGCGCTCTCTACTTCTCCCGGGTCGAAGACCGGGCGACGAAGACCCGGATCACCAAGTTCATGAGCATGCCTGTGTTCCAGCAGATGACCGTGCGGACCTGGCGCACCACCACGCGTCTGCTCCAGATGCTCGACGAGTAGCCGCTCAGCTTCAGCGCGAGTAGAGCTGCCGGATGACGTCCTCGATGTCGGGCTCGTGGATGGAGAGGTCGGCGACGTCGTACGCCGCGGCGACCTGCGCCACCAGCGGTGCGGCGGAGGCGCCGGCGGGGAAGGCGAGCCACTGGCGAGGGCCTTCGACCTTGACGACCGTGGCGCCGTCGATGTCGATCGGAGAGGCCTCGTCGACGAGGTCGACGACGAGGGTGCGAGAGGCGTCGCCGTTGGCTCGCAGGGAGGGCAGCGGGCCGTCGAAGACGGCTGTGCCGTGGTCGATGACGATGACCCGGTCGCAGAGCGCCTCGATGTCCTGCAGGTCGTGCGTGGTGAGCATCAGCGTGGTGCCGCGCTCGCGGTTGAGGGCGCGTAGGAACTCCCGCAGGCGTCCCTTGGAGATCACGTCGAGGCCGATCGTGGGCTCATCGAGGTAGAGGATCTCGGGGTCGTGAAGCAGGGCGGCGGCGATGTCGCCCCGCATCCGCTGCCCCAAGGAGAGCTGCCGCACCGGGGTGTCCATCAGGTCACCGAGGTCGAGCAGGGCGACGTGGTCGTCCAGGTTGCGGTGGAAGGTCTGGTCACCGATCCGGTAGATCCGTCGCAGCAGCTCGAAGGAGTCGCGCAGCGGCAGGTCCCACCACAGCGACGTACGCTGCCCGAAGACCACCCCGATCCGCCGGGCGAGCTCCCGGCGCTGGCGGGAGGGCTCCAGCCCGGCCACCCGCGCCGACCCGCCGGAGGGCACCAGGATGCCGGTGAGCATCTTGATGGTCGTCGACTTCCCGGCGCCGTTCGGGCCGATGTAGCCGACCATCTCACCGGCATCGATCTCGAACGAGAGGTCGTGAACGGCCTGTTTCACCACCGACGTACGTCTCAGACGACCCGTTCTCTTGCGGATCGTGAACTCGCGGGACAGGTCCCGCACCTCGATCAGCGACACATCAGCTCCCAGTCGATCGGTAGTGGCGAAGCCCCTGGCGCCACACCAGCGTGGTCACGCCGACCAGCGCCAGCGCGGCCAGGGGAGAGGCGAAGCGGAACCAGTCCGGGGCGCCGAACGGGTCGTGGAGGCCGAGCAGGAACAGGCAGGGGTACCAGTTCACGAACGCCAGCGGCAGCAGGTAGGTCAGCGACCGGACGACCTCGCGCGGGAAGATCGTCATCGGGTACTGCATGATCGTGTTCCCGCCGTAGGTGAAGGCGTTGGCGAACTCGGAGGCGTCCAGGGTCCAGAACTGGATCGTCGAGAACGTCACGAACACGCAGAAGTAGATGACCACGCCCGAGACCAGCGCCATCACGAGCACCGCCAGCCGCTGCGGGGTCCACTCGACGGTCGGCGCGGCCCACGCGAACACCGCGACGGCCTGGGCGATCTGGCCGAGCCGGCGCAGTTCGAACCGGTCGGCGCACAGCTGCACCAGCACCGGGACCGGCTTGGTCATCATCGCGTCCAGCTCCCCGGTGCGTACCTTCTGACCGATCCTCTCCACGCTCCCGACCAGCATGTCGGCGACGCGGAACGCGATCGAGGTGACCCCGTAGAGCAGCGCGATCTCGCGCAGGGTGAAGCCGCCGTAGGAGTCGATGTGGCTGAACATCAGCCAGATCGCCACGAAGTCGAGGAAGGTGATCAGCACCCCGCCGACGGTCATCGTCCAGAACGAGACCGGATAGGCCATCGCCGCCCGGATCCACAGCAGCGCGATCAGCCAGTAGGAGCGCACCGCATGAGCGACCTCAACCACCCTGGACCACCACCTTGCGGGTCGCCGCGCGCAGCACCAGCGCGCACGTCGCCAGCAGGACGACCGCCCACAGAATCTGCAGCCCGATCGCGGCGAGCATGTCGAGCCCGGTGTGGCGGCCCAGCCAGATGTCGGCCGGGGTCTGGATGTAGGAGGCGAACGGCAGCGCCAGTGCGACCTGGCGCAGGCCGTCGGGGAAGAGGTTGAGCGGCAGTGTCAGCCCGCTGAAGAAGGTGGCCAGCACGCTCAGCAGGACCCGTGGGCCGGTCGCGTCCAGGAGCCAGAACGCGCTGGCGGCGAAGAGGAACCGGACGGCGAAGCTGACCACCACCGCGAGCGTGACGCTGACCAGGAACCCGACCGCACCGGCAGGGGAGGGCATGACCAGCCCGAAGAGCAGCGCGCCGACGATCGTCGGGGCCACGCCCCGGGTCGCGAAGTGGTAGAGCGCTCGGCCGAGGTCGGCGGCGAGATACCAGCCGAGCACGCTGACGGGACGGTAGAGGTCGACGGCGATGTCGCCGTTGCGGATCCGCTCGGCCAGGTCGTCGGTCGATCCGCCGTTCCACAGCGCGATGGTCATCAGCAGCGCCTGCCCGATCCAGACGAAGGTCACCGCCTGGTCGGCCTGGTAGCCTCCGGCCGACGGATTCTGCTCCCACAGCGCCAGGTAGGCGAAGCTGAGGATGATGCCGAAGACCGAGTTGGTGAAGATCCCGGCGAGCGTCGCCACGGTGTAGGTCGAGTAGCGGCGGAAGGACCTGGTCGCGATCGCGGCGTACAGACTCATCTGTGCATGCAGCGCCCCGGACACCTGACGTACGTTGGCACAACAGGGCCTGCGAACGCCAAGGGGTTTTCCTGGAATAAGGTTGATCCAGCAACTGTTTGCCGAGTAGTTCGGATTTCAACTATCGTGGAAGAGTCCACGAAAGGGGCAGGGAACCATGGGTATGCAGTTCGGCATCTTCACCGTCGGTGACGTCACGATGGACCCGACGACCGGCAGGACCCCGACGGAGCACGAGCGCATCAAGGCGACCGTCGAGATCGCCAAGCACGCCGAGGAGGTGGGCCTGGACGTCTTCGCGACCGGTGAGCACCACAACCCGCCGTTCATCGCCTCCAACCCGACTGCGACGCTGGCCTACATCGGTGCCAAGACCGAGAACATCATCCTGAGCACGGCGACCACGCTGATCACCACCACCGACCCGGTGCTGATCGCGGAGGACTACGCCAAGATCCAGCACCTCACCGACGGTCGCGTCGACCTGATGATGGGCCGCGGCAACACCGGCCCGGTCTACCCCTGGTTCGGCAAGGACATCCGTCAGGGCATCAACCTGGCAGTCGAGAACTACGCCCTGCTGCGCCGGCTGTGGAGCGAGGACGTCGTCGACTGGTCCGGCCGGTTCCGTACGCCGCTGCAGGGCTACACCTCGACGCCGCGGCCGCTGGACGGCGTCGCGCCGTTCGTCTGGCACGGTTCGATCCGCTCGCCCGAGATCGCCGAGCAGGCTGCGTACTACGGCGACGGCTTCTTCCACAACCACATCTTCTGGCCGGCCTCGCACACCAAGCAGATGGTGCAGCTCTACCGGCAGCGCTTCGAGCACTACGGCCACGGCACCGCCGACCAGGCCATCGTCGGGCTGGGTGGGCAGTTCTTCATGCGGCCCAACTCCCAGGACGCGGTCGACGAGTTCCGGCCCTACTTCGACAACGCCCCGGTCTACGGCCACGGCCCCTCGCTGGAGGACTTCACCGAGGCCACCCCGCTGACCGTCGGTTCGCCGCAGCAGGTCATCGAGCGGACGCTCTCGTTCCACGAGTACGTCGGTGACTACCAGCGCCAGCTCTTCCTGCTCGACCACGCCGGGCTGCCGCTGAAGACGGTGCTGGAGCAGCTCGACCTCTACGGCGAGATCCTCCCGACCCTGCGCGCGGAGTTCGAGAAGCTGCGCAAGCCCGGCGTTCCGGACGCCCCGACCCACGCCTCCCTGGTGGCTGCTGCCGGGGGAGCGAAGGACTCGACCGTCTACGCCGAGGGCGACTCCGCCACCGGCTCGTCCGACCGCGACATCCACGACCCGGAGGTCGCCAAGGTCCTCGAGGGGGAGCTGTGACCCGGATCGTCGTGGTCTCCGCGGGGCTGTCGGTCCCGTCCTCGACCAAGCTGCTCGCCGACATGCTCGGCGACGCCACGGCCCGGGCCGTGCGGGCCCGGGGCGCGGAGGTCGACGTCGAGCACGTCGAGCTGCGCGGTCTGGCCCACGAGCTGACCGACAACCTGCTCACCGGCTTCGCCAAGCCGGCGCTGCAGTCGGCGATCGACCAGGTACGCCGTGCCGACGCCGTCATCGCGGTGACGCCCGTCTTCTCGGCCTCCTACTCGGGCCTGTTCAAGACGTTCTTCGACGTACTCGAGCAGGGCGTCCTCGACGCGAAGCCGGTGCTGATCGCCGCCACTGCCGGCACCGCCCGGCACTCGCTGGTGCTCGAGCACGCGCTGCGGCCGCTCTTCGCCTACCTGCACGCCGTGGTCGTCCCGACCGGGGTCTTCGCCGCCACCGAGGACTTCGCCGGTGGCCCGGAGCTGCCCAAGCGGGTCGACCGTGCCGCCACCGAGCTGGCCGCCCTGCTGGCAGTGGGCGGCGACCTGCCCTCCCCGGCGCCGCACCGGACGCTGGTGGAGGACGAGTTCGCCAACCCGACGTCCTTCGAGACACTGCTCAAGCGAGCCTCCGAAGGTCCGCCGGAGTACTGACCGCCCGGGGGCTTCGTTCGGCTGCCGATGCGAACACGGAGCCGAGATACCGGGGGTTTGCGAGGAAGTGCGACAGAATGCGTCTCGACCGCTACCCCCAGCACCGAGCGGAGCCGTTGTGCCCAGCTATGAGCCGAGCGTCGTCGTTGCCGACGCGTCGCCTCTCCTTCGTGCTGGACTCACGGCCCTGCTCGCGCGCGGTGGCTACCAGGTGGTCGCCGACGCCGGTGACGGCGAGGCGCTCGTCCAGGCCGCGACCGACACGCTGCCCACGTTGGTGGTCACCGACGCCCGGCTGGGTCCGGCCGACGAGGGGGTCAGAGCCGCGATCCGACTGCACGAGAAGGTGCCGGAGATGGGCATCGTGGTGCTCGCGGACTCGGTCGACACGGCGTACGCCGCTGCGGTCTTCGCCAGCGTCGGCACCGGCGGTCTCGGCTACCTGCGCAAGTCCCGCGTCCGCACCGTCCCGCACTTCCTCGACGTCGTCGGCCGGGTGGCGTCGGGTGAGGTCGTGGTCGACCCCGAGGTCATCTCGCGGATGGTCGAAGCGTCGCCCGATGCCGATCCCGAGGCGATGGCGAGGCTGACGACGAGGCAGAGCGAGGTGCTGGGCATGATCCAGGCCGGATTCCCCGAGCGCGCGATCATCAGCAGGTTCTTCAGCGGCAGGCGGCAGTTCGAGCTGTGTCTGAGCGAGATGTTCCTCGCCTTCGGCCTGCCCGGCGACGTCGAGCATCGCCGTACGCCGACGCTGCTGACCCACCTCGCGACCGGCTGACGACGGGAGCCCTGGGGCTCCCGCCGTCGGAGCTCAGTGCTGGTAGGTGCCCACCACGACGGCGCGGGCCAGGGCCTTGAAGGCCAGGTTGAAGGAGACCACCGCCGGGGTGACCTCGTCATCGACGCCCAGGGTCTCCTCGCCGACGGCGTGGACGACGAAGTAGTAGCGGTGGACCTGGTCGCCGGCCGGGGGAGCGGCGCCGCCGAACTCCTTGGTGCCGAAGTCGGACGCGACGTGGAACGCCTTGCCCGGGAGCTCGGCGGCACCGGCCCCGGCACCGGCCGGCAGCTCGGTCACGTCGGCGGGGACGTCGACCAGTGCCCAGTGCCAGAAGCCGCTGGGGGTGGGTGCGTCGGGGTCGAAGCAGGTGATGACGTACGACTTCGTCCCCGCGGGCGCGCCGCTCCAGCTGAGCTGCGGGGAGGTGTTGCCGCCGTCGTAGACCTGGTCCTGCTTCAGCGGCTGGCCGTCGGTCACGTCCTCGCTGGTCAGTGTGAAGGCGGGTAGGGCGGGCATGAGGGAGTAGGGATCCGGCTTCACCGGACGATCGAGTGCCATGCCCACCAACGTAGCCCACGTGGGTAGTCCGCGAATCGACCCGTTGTCAGGCCGCGGCCCGGTGTTGGGCGAGGATGTACCCATGAGTTCTGAGCATGCCGTTCCCTATCCCGCCGGTCTCATCCTGGAGGGACGCAGGGTGGTCGTCGTGGGTGGTGGCCGGGTGGCGCAACGGCGCGTGCCTGCGCTGATCGCCGCGGGGGCGCGGGTCGAGGTCGTCTCGCCGTCGCTGACCCCCGCCCTGGAGGGGCTGCTCGGCTCGGGCGAGATCACCTGGCACCAGGCCCGCTTCGCGGCCGACGTGCTCGACGGCGCCTGGTACGTCATCGCCGCGACCCAGAACGCCGACGTCAACGAGGAGGTCTCGGCCGCCGCGGAGGAGCGACGGATCTTCTGCGTACGCTCCGACGACGGCACCCAGGCCACCGCCTGGACCCCGGCGACAGGACACGACGGCGACCTGACCGTCGCCGTGCTGGCCAACCGTGACCCGCGGCGCTCCGCGGGCGTGCGCGACCGGATCCTCGACGGGCTGCGCTCCGGTGACCTGATCGCTCCGCACGAGCGTCAGCGCGTGCCCGGAGTGACCCTGATCGGTGGCGGACCGGGTGACCCCGGGCTGATCTCGGTCGCCGGCCGCAAGGCGCTGATGGAGGCCGACATCGTCGTCGCCGACCGGCTGGCGCCTCGCGAGCTGCTCTCCGAGCTGCCCGCCGACGTCGAGCTGGTCGACGTCGCCAAGCTCCCCCGCGGCCGCTCGGCCCAGCAGGAGGAGATCAACCGGATCATCGTCGAGGCGGCCCTGGAGGGGAAGGCGGTCGCGCGCTTCAAGGGCGGTGACAACTTCATCTTCGGCCGCGGGTTCGAGGAGGTGCTGGCGTGTCGTGAGGCGGGCGTGCCGGTCCACGTCATCCCCGGTCTGACCTCGCCGGTGACGGTGCCCGGCGTCGCCGGGATCCCGGTGACCCACCGCGGCGTCGCGCACGAGTTCACGGTCATCTCCGGCCACGTCCCGCCGGGCGACCCCACGTCCCTGACCAACTGGTCCGCCGTCGCCGGCCTGGGTGGCACCCTGGTCCTTCTCATGGCCGTCCAGAACGCGCCAGCGATCGCGACGGCTCTTCTCGATGGTGGCCGCGAGCCCGGAACCCCCGTCGCGGTCATCTGCGACGGCACGATGCCCACGGAGCGTACGGTCCTGGCGACCCTCGAGAGCCTCGAGAAGACCCTGGCCGACGAGAACGTCCAGCCCCCGGCGATCATCGTCGTCGGCGAGGTCGTGCGCGTCGCCCACCCGGACGCGTTCTGACTCTCACGAACGGGTGACGCGACCGATCCAGGTGGCTCCCGGCGGCAGACTCGTCCCCGACTTCCTAGCAGATGCGATCAGGTCGAGGAACGCCTGACTCGCCTTGGCAAGGGGGCGGTCCGGGTCCAGCACGACCCCGACCGTCCGCGTCACCACGGGTTCCACGAGCGGTCGGTGCTCCAGTCCGGCGAACGAGATCAGCGGGAGCACGAGACTCGGCACGGCGGAGATGCCCTGGCCGGCCGCGACCAGGCCACCGACCGAGGCGATGTTGCGGGCCTCGGTCATCGACCGGGGCGTTACGCCCGCACGGGCGAACGCGTCGTCGACATGTGTACGTACGCTGCTGGTCGGGTGGAACCCCACGAAGTCGGCGTCGCGCAGGTCTGACCAGGCCACCTGATCCTGGGCCGCGAGGCGGTGGCCGGGCGGGAGCACGCACACGAACTCGTCGGCAGCGATCGGCCGCACCCACCCCGAATCGGCCTGAGCGGCGCAACGGGTGACCGCGAAGTCGACCTCGCCGGTCCGGACCTGCTCGAGCCCCTGAGCCAGGAGCCCGTCTTCGATCTGGACCGTCACGCCCGGATGGGCCTCGCGGAAGCGGGAGACCAGCGGCGGGAGGAGGGTCGCGGCCAGCGACGGGAGCGTGGCGATGCGTACGGTGCCCGTGCTGCCGTCGAGGAAGCCACGGAAGTGGTTCATGCCACGGTCGAACGAGGCAACCACCTCCTCGGCAACGGTGGCGAACGCCTTGCCCTCAGGGGTCAGCACGACCCGTCGCGTGGTGCGCTCGAAGAGCCGTACGCCCAGGCGCCGCTCGACGTCCGCGACCGCGCGGCTCAGCGAGGACTGGGCCAGGGTGAGCGACTCGCCGGCGGCAGTGAACGAGCCAGTGTCGGCAACTGCCAGGACGATCCGCAGCTGGTGCACGGTCAGGTCCATCGTCGTCCTCTCGTCAATGTATGAAACACATTAGTCCAAGCCTGATTGGTATTGGACATGCAAAAGTGGCGGCGGTCACAATCGGAGCACCCCATGACGTACGGAAGGTGCCAACGATGCTCGCTCTGCTCGGCTTCGCGACGATCGGTGTGTTTCTCGCGCTGACGATGACCAAGCGCCTGTCGGTGCTGATAGCCCTGGTCCTGGTTCCGGTGACCGCGGCGGTCGTCGGCGGTTTCGCCGGCGATCTCGGCAAGCTGGTCGCCGATGGCATGCTCACAGTGGCTCCGGTGGCGATCATGATCACCTTCGCGGTCCTCTACTTCAGCCTGATGGTCGACGAGGGGCTGTTCGACCCGGCCATCACCCGGATCACGAGATGGGCGCACGGCGACCCGGTGAAGATCACCGTTGGCACCGCGGTCCTGACGCTGTTGGTTGCGCTGGACGGCGACGGCGCCTCGACTTTCCTGATCACGGTCTCGGCGATGCTGCCGATCTACCAGCGACTGGGCATGCGCCCGATCGTCCTGGCCGGAGTGGTGTGCCTGGGGGCCGGGGTCATGAACATGGTGCCGTGGGGTGGCCCGACGGCCCGAGCGATGGCGGCGCTCGACGCCGACAGCTCTGACATCTTCGTGCCCCTGCTGCCGTCGATGGTCGCCGGCGTCGTCTGGGTGCTGTTCGCGGCGTACCTGATCGGGCGGCGCGAGCGGACCAGGATCGGCATCGAGGGTGCGGCCGTCGCTGAGACGGGTACGCCGGGCGGAGCGACCGCTGGAGGTGGCACGCCCGCCGGCACCATGACCGACATCGCCACGAGCACGACGACGTCGCGCGGCCAGCGCGTGCGGTTCTGGTTCAACGCCCTGCTGACGGTGGCGCTCGTGGTCGCGCTGCTGATGCAGCGCATGCCGCTCGAGGTGTTGTTCGCCGTGGCCTTCGCGATCGCGCTGCTGGTCAACCGGCCGACCTGGCCCGGACAACAGGCGCTGTTGGAGCGGCACGGCTACAACGTGTTGCTGGTGACCTCGATGATCTTCGCGGCCGGTGTCTTCACCGGTGTCCTGAACGGCACCGGCATGATCACGGCACTGGCCGAGACCCTGGTGTCGACGATCCCGCAGGGCGCGGGCGGGGCGCTCCCGGTCATCACCGCGATCACCAGCATGCCGATGAGCCTGGTGTTCACCCCGGATGCCTACTACTTCGGCGTCATGCCGGTGCTGGCCGAGACGACCGCGGGCCTGGGTGGTGACCCGCACGAGATCGCCCGCGCGGCGATCCTCGGCCAGATGACGACAGGGTTCCCGCTCAGCCCGCTGACCGCGTCGACTTTCATCCTGGTGGGCATGACCGCCGTCAACTTCGGTGACCACCAGCGCTTCATCTTCGGATGGGCGTTCGGGACGACGCTGGTGATGACCGCCGTGGCCCTCCTGACCGGCGCGATCTCGATCTGAGCATCGACATGAACGGACACAGCATGAGAATCGGAAGTGGTGCCGGGTTCGCCGGCGACCGGATCGGCCCGGCGGTCGAGCTGGCCGAGCGGGGTGGGCTCGACGACTTGGTGCTGGAGTGCCTCGCGGAGCGCACCATCGCGGCGGGACAGCTACGCAGGATTCGGGATCCCCGGCACGGTTACGACCCGCTGCTGCGCCGGCGCCTGGAGGCGCTGCTGCCGATCACGGCACCGCAGGGCACCCGCATGATCACCAACATGGGGGCCGCGAACCCGCTGGCAGCCGGCCACCTTGCCCGCGACATCGCGGTCGAGCGCGGGCTCTCGCTGAGGGTCGGAGTCGTGACCGGCGACGACGTGCTCGAGGACATCGACCTGGAGGCACCGGCACTCGAGGACGGTCGCCCGCTGGGGGAGCACGGCGAGGTCATCTCCGCGAACGCCTACCTCGGCGCCGACGCGATCATGCCGGCGCTCACCGGCGGTGCCGACCTAGTCATCACCGGCCGCGTCGCCGACCCCTCGCTCTTTCTCGCACCGCTGGCCGAGCGGCTGGGCTGGGACTTGGAGGACTGGCAGCTCGCGGCCCGCGGCACCATGATCGGGCACCTCCTCGAGTGCGCCGGCCAGATCACGGGCGGCTACTTCGCTGATCCCGGCCACAAGGACGTCAGCGGCCTGGCACGCCTGGGGTTCCCGTTCGCCGACGTGACCGCCGATGGGTCCGCCGAGATCAGCAAGCTGGCCGACACGGGCGGGATGGTCACTCGGTCGACCGTGCGCGAGCAGCTGCTCTACGAGGTCACCGACCCCTCGGCGTACCTCACCCCGGACGTCCGCCTCGACCTGCGTCAGGCATCCGTCCGCGAGGTCGGGACGGACCGGGTCGCGGTGGAGGGCGCCGTGGGGCGGCCCCGACCGGACCAGCTCAAGGTCAGCGTCGGCTACCACGCCGGGTTCCGGTCCGAGGCCGAGATCTCCTACGTCGGCCCGAACGCGCTCGCCCGGGCCCGGCTCGCCGGCGAGATCGTGGCAGAGCGTCTGCGGGGTGTGGGTGTCGACGTACGCCTCGATGTGGTCGGGAGCATCGGGATCGACGCACGGGGCACCGAGGACCTGCGCGACCACGAGTGCCGGCTCCGCGTCGCCGCTCTGGGCGACCGGGCACAGGCCGACGACGTCTGCCATGAGGTCGAGGCGCTCTACACCAACGGGCCCGCCGGCGGGGGCGGCGTACGCACCTCCGTCACCGAGGTCATCGGCATCGTGTCCACCTACATTCCCCGCGCGGCCGTCACTCCGCGAGTGACCCTGCTCGAGACAGGAGAAGCGAATGCTTCTGCATGACATCGCCCATGCCCGTGCCGGCGACAAGGGCGACACCTCCACCCTGACCGTCATCCCGTTCGAGGACGCCGACTACGACCTCCTGGTGCGCGAGCTCACCGCGGAGCGCGTACGCACGCATCTGGCCGGGTTCGTCAACGGTGACGTCGTCCGCTACGAGCTCCCTCGACTGTGCGCGCTCCAGTTCGTCTGCCGCAGCTCCCTGGGCGGCGGCGTCACCACCTCCCTCGCCGTCGACACCCACGGCAAGGGCATGAGCTCGCGCCTGCTGGCCGTGGAGTTGACCCAGCCACGGGATTGAAGTGATGGCCGTTGTTGGCTCGGCATCGCGTGGATGCGATCATGAGGCTGCCCTAGGAGGACAAACTTGGCGAACTACTCCCGCTGGTCCGAGGTTCGGGCAGAACGCCCCGGGCCGTCCGAGACGATGAGGGCGAGCGTCGAGCAGGACCTCGCTCTCGGCCAGCTGATCTACGACCTGCGTACGGATGCCGGGCTCAGCCAGCGCGAGCTGGCCTCGAGGATGGGCACGACGCAGTCGGTCATCTCCCGCCTCGAAGAAGGTGGCGGGGCGCGCAACCGGATCGACACCCTGGCCAGGGTCGCGACCGCGTTGGGCCGGCACCTGGTCCTCTCGTTCCCCGAGGAAGTCTCAGGGGACATGAAGGACTCGGTGCAGGTCGCCTGACTGATGGCTGAACTCATCGAGATCTCCGACCCTGCCGACGCTCGGCTCGCCGACTACCGCGACCTGCGCGACGTCGAGCTGCGCAAGTCCCTCGAGTCCTCGGAGGGGCTCTTCCTGGCCGAAGGCGAGAAGGTCGTACGCCGCGCCGTGACCGGTGGCTTCGAGGCGCGCTCGTTCCTGATGGCGCCGAAGTGGCTCGACGGGCTCGCCGACGTGCTCGCGACGACTGATGCGCCGTGCTACGTGATGAGCGAGAAGGCTGCCGAGGAGGTGACCGGTTTCCATGTGCATCGTGGTGCGCTGGCTTCCTTGAAGCGGCGACCGCTGCCGTCGGTGGAGTCGGTGCTGGCCGGCGCCCGCTCCGTCCTGGTGCTCGAGGACATCGTCGACCACACCAACGTCGGCGCGATCTTCCGGTCAGGTGCCGCGCTGGGGTTCGACGCCGTCCTGCTCTCGCCGCGCTGCGCCGACCCGCTCTACCGCCGCTCGATCAAGGTCGCGATGGGCGCGGTCTTCGCGCTGCCGTGGACCCGCCTCCCGGACTGGTACGAAGCGCTCCCGTCCCTCTCCGCCGCCGGCTTCACCACCGTCGCCCTGACCCTGGCCGACGACGCCGTCGACATCG
This sequence comes from Nocardioides sp. NPDC057577, assembly GCF_042801335.1. Classification (NCBI taxonomy): domain Bacteria; kingdom Bacillati; phylum Actinomycetota; class Actinomycetes; order Propionibacteriales; family Nocardioidaceae; genus Nocardioides; species Nocardioides sp. NPDC057577. The sequence continues at coordinate 28,601 of NZ_JBHVGB010000053.1, forward strand.
AGAAGGCCGTCGAAGGCGTCGACAAGATCGCCCTCGTCCTTGGCTCGGAGGGCCACGGCATCTCCCCTCGCTGGCAGCAGGCCTCCGACCGCCGCGCCATCATCCCGATGTCCGCCGGCATCGACTCCCTCAACGTAGCCGCCGCCACCGCCGTCGCCTGCTACGTCACAGCCCGCCGCTAACCGGCCGAGCCGTCACGTACGTCGGCCGAGCCAGCACAGCAGTGCCAACTCGGCCGACGGGGGTGACGCCTCGGCGAGGGGTGGTCTCGGCTAGAGCTGCCACCAGACGGTCGTGTCGCCGGGGAGGTCGGCGAAGCCGTCGGTCACCGGGATGGGGCCCGCGGAGGAGAGGAGTACGTCGCCGGGGGCGGCGATGCGTACGGGCTCCTTGGTGGTGTTGACGGTGCACGCGAAACCGGAGCGCTCGAACCAGAGGACCCCGGCGGGGGCCTCGTCGTGCCAGGTGACCGCGTCGCCGGCGCCGAGGCCGGAGGTCTCGTGGCGGAGGGCGATGGCGGAGCGGTAGAGCTCGAGGGTCGAGCCGTCCACGCCTGTCTGGGCCTCGACGCTCAGCTCGCCCCACTCGGCAGGCTGCGGCAGCCAGGAGCCACCGTCGCCGAAGCCGTAGGACGAGCCGGAACGGGTCCACGGCAGCGGCACCCGGCAGCCGTCGCGGAAGCCGTCCTGGCCGTTCGCACGGTGGAAGGACGGGTCCTGGCGGACCTCGTCGGGCAGGTCGGTGACGTCGGGGAGGCCGAGCTCCTCGCCCTGGTAGACGTACGCAGACCCCGGAAGCGCGAGCATCAGCAGCGTCGCCGCACGAGCCCGTCGCAACCCCAGCGCGCGATCGCCAGGCGTCCGGATCTGCGTCCCCGACCCCGGCGGGTTGGCGAACCGGGTGGCGTGCCGGGTGACGTCGTGGTTGGACAGCACCCAGGTCGCCGGAGCCCCGACCGGCCGCATCGCGTCCAGGGAGCTGTCGATGACCTTGCGCAGCGCCGCGGCGTCCCAGGCGGTGTCGAGGTACTCGAAGTTGAAGGCCTGGTGCAGCTCGTCAGGGCGTACGTAGTTGGCCGACCGCGCCACGGTCGGGGTCCACGCCTCGGCGACGAAGATCCGGCCCGGGTAGTCCGCCAGCACCTTCCGCCACGACCGGTAGATCTCGTGGACGCCGTCCTGGTCGAAGAAGGGCATCACGTCGTTGCCGAGCAGGTGGAGCTGGTCCGCGTGGCCGATGGACGGCAGGCCCTCGGCCTTGACCAGGCCGTGGGCGACGTCGATGCGGAAGCCGTCGATGCCGAGGTCGAGCCAGAACCGCAGGATGTCCAGGAACTCCGCGTGCACCTCGGGTGAGTTCCAGTTGAAGTCGGGCTGCTCGGGGGCGAAGAGGTGCAGATACCACTCACCGTCCTCCACCCGGGTCCACGCCGGGCCGCCGAAGATCGAGTCCCAGTCGTTCGGCGGCTCCTCGCCGTTCTCGCCGCGTCCGGGCAGGAAGTGGTAGCGCGACCGCATCGGCGATCCGGGACCCTCCGCCAACGCCTGCTGGAACCACACGTGCTCCGAGGAGGAGTGGTTGGGGACGATGTCGGCGATGAGCTTCAGCCCCAGCTCATGGGCAGCAGAGATCAGCGCGCGAGCGTCGTCCAACGTCCCGTAGCGAGGATCCACGGCACGGTAGTCGGAGACGTCGTAGCCCCCGTCGGCCTGCGGCGAGGCGTAGAACGGGCTCAGCCAGACGGCGTCGACCCCCAGCGAGCGGAGGTAGGGGAGTCGGGACCGAATCCCGGGAAGGTCACCGGTGCCGTCGCCGTCGCTGTCGGCGAAGCTGCGCGGGTAGACCTGGTAGATGACGGCGTCGCGCCACCATTCGGTGCTCATGAGGAGAGAAACCCTTTCAGCCCTTGACGCCGCCGGCGGTCAGACCGGTGACGACGTGTCGTTGGACGAGATAGAAGAAGATGGTCACGGGGATGGCGATGAGGACAGCGGTGGCGGCCATCAAGTTCCACTGCGCGTCGTGCTCGCTGACGAAGCTCTGCAGCCCGACCGCGAAGGTGTACTTGGAGTCGTCGAGCAGGAACGTCGAGGCGAAGGCGACCTCGGCGAAGGCGGTGATGAAGGCGTAGAACGCGGCCACCGCGAGGCCGGGACGAGCCAGCGGCAGGATCAGCCGCCAGAACGTACCGAACGGGGTGAGCCCGTCGATCATGCCGGCCTCGTCGAGCTCGACCGGAATGGTGTCGAAGTAGCCCTTCAGCAGCCAGGAGCAGTAGGGGACGATCGTGGTGCAGTTGACCAGGATCAGGCCCAGGTGCGAGTCGATCAGGCGGAGCTGGGAGAAGATCTCGTACATCGGCACGATCAGCACCGCGATCGGGAACGCCTGGGTCAGCAGCAGCACCCACATCAACGGCCGGTGACCGGGGAACCGCATCCGGGAGACCGCATAGCCGGTCGTCGCCGCCGACATCACGCCGAACAGGGTCGTGCCCCCGGCGACCACCAGCGTCGACCAGAGCCAGTTGAAGAAGGCGGTGTTGGTCAGCACGAACGAGTAGTTGTCCAGCGTCGCCTTCGCGAAGATGCCGCCGGGGTGGAGGTAGTCGTCCTTGTCCGGTCCCAGGGACAGGTAGAGGAGCCAGACGATGGGGAACAGCGCGATCAGCGACGCCACCGTGAGCGTCACGTGCGTGCCCACCCGGGCGGCCGGGCTGAGCTCGCCGCGTCGCCTCGGCCGCTTTCCGGACGTGGTCGTCGTGGGCGCGATGGTGCTAGGCGAGCTGGTCATTGCGTTTCAACCACCGGTAGTAGAAGGACGTGAAGACGATCAGGATCGCGAGCAGGAGGACGCCGTACGCCGCCGACATGGCGAAGTCGCGAGGCTGCTGCCCGAACCCGAGTCGATAGGCCCAGGTGACCAGGATCTGCGCGTCCGGCGCGGTGTTGCCGAAGAGCAGGAAGATGATCGCGAACTGGTTGAAGGTCCAGATCACGCCGAGCAGCACGACGGTCGAGCTCACCGACGACAGCCCCGGCAGGGTGACGTGGCGGAACCGCTGCCAGGCGTTGGCGCCGTCGATCTCGGCCGCCTCGTAGAGGTTCTCGTCGATCGACTGCAGCCCGCCGAGCAGGGAGAGCATCATGAACGGCACGCCGCACCAGGTGTTGACCATGATCGCGGCCGTACGCTGCCAGGTCGGGTCCTCGAGCCAGCTCGGCGAGGCGAGACCGATCGTGTCGAGCATCGAGTTGATCACGCCCGCGTCGGCCAGCATGATCCGCCAGGCGAAGACGGTGACGAACGTCGGCACCGCCCAGGGCAGGATCAGCAGCAGCCGGTACGCCACGCGCCCGCGCAGCCGCTGGTTGAGCAGCATCGCCAGCCCGAGGCCGATCGCGTAGTGCAGGAGGACGCAGGTGACGGTCCAGACGATCGTCCACACGAAGTGGGACCAGAAGCGGTCGTAGGCCGCCGGGCCCCACAGGATCTCGGCGTAGTTGTCCAGACCGATGAACTTGTACGTCGCGTCGATCGTGTTGACGCCGATGGTGCGTGCCGAGTTGAGGCTGTTGGCGTCGGTCAGGGTCAGGTAGAAGCCGCGCAGGAGCGGGTAGCCGACCAGCACGCCGAGGACGATCACCACGGGGGCGACCATCGCGTAGGCGTACCAGTAGCGCTGGTAGGAATCTCGCACGCGCTGGAAGGGGCGGGGCGCCGTCGGAGGTGCCGGGGGCCGTCAGGTACAGCCGGTGGCGGACCGGGTGGTAGTAGTACGTGCCCGGTTCGAGGCCGGC
>NZ_JBHVGB010000054.1:0-31477 GCF_042801335.1 Nocardioides sp. NPDC057577
GACCTGCACCTATGGCTGGTTAGGTATCCGTCGAAGGCGTAGAATCAGACCCATCACGACACACCTCTGAGGGAGGGTAAGCGATGAGTCTCGGCCGCGACATCGACCCCTGGGCCACCAACCCCGGCGACGCGATCGACGCTGCCCTGCAGGCCATCGAATCCTCCCTCCGCGACCTCCTCTCGAGCGACCCTGCCTATTGGCGGACCTCGACGAAGAAGGACCTGCTCGAGCGGTTGGAGAAACTCCAGGCCCAACAGGCCGCACTGAAGCTGCGGGTCCTCGCTACGTCCGGTGACATCGCCGAGGAGACCGGAGACAAGGATGCCTCCGCGTGGATGCGGGCCGAGTTGTTGGTCGACAAGGGTGTGGCCCGCTCCCAGATCAAACTGGCGACCGGGGTGGCGAAGTACGACCTCGTCGCTGCCGGTCTGGCCGAAGGTGTGGTGTCTTTGGACAAGGCCCGTGTCATCACCCGGGCGTTGGACAAGGTCCATGCCGACCCGGTCGCGAGTGCCGAGGACCTGGCCCTGGCCGAGAAGCTCCTCGTGGATTACGCGACCCAATTGACGGCGAACGAGCTGCGGATCGTCGGCCGGAAGATTCTGACCGAGGTCGACCCCGCCCGGTTCGAGGACGCCGAAGCCAAGGCGCTGGTCGCCGAGGAAGAACGTGCCCAGCAGAAGACCGCGCTGCGGGTCTGGGACAACCACGACGGAACCGTCGGGTTCGACGGCGTCTTGCCGACCTCGATCGGGATGCGGTTCAAGCGACTGGTCGGGGCCTATGCCCAACCCCGCAAACAACAGCTCGTCGCCAAGGGCGCCCCGCTGCCGCCGTGGGAGCGGTTGATGGGCCAGGGCTTCTCCCGGCTGCTGGAGACCCTCGACCCCGCAGCGCTGCCCCGCCACGGGGGCGATGCGACCACCGTGAACGTGGTGATCTCCCTCGACGAGCTTCGCAAGGACCTCGGCATCGCCACATTGGGTTACGACGAGACCAACGGGGCCACCATCAGCGCCGCCGAGACCCGCAAGCTGGCGTGCAACGCGACCATCATCCCCTGGGTGCTGGGCGGTGATGGTGAGGTCCTCGACGCCGGCCGAGCCAGCCGGTTCTTCCAGCCCATCCAACGCAAAGCGCTGCGGCTGCGGGCCAAGTGCTGTCAGGCCGAAGGGTGTGACATGCCCCCGGAGTGGTGCGACGCCCACCACCTCGACCCCTGGGCCGCCGGTGGGAAAACCGACCTCAAGGACGGGGCCTTGTTGTGTCCGCATCACCATCGTCTGGCGCACGCTCCGGCGTATGTCCATGAGCGACTACCTGATGGCACCATCCGGTTCACCCGACGCCCCTGACTGCGTCGTCGGATACCCGCCGGAAGTCGTCCGCGTCGCACCCTAGGTTCGAGGCATGGGTACGCATGTCGACATCGATCCGGCCATCCTCTACTTCGGCACGCCGGTGGTGCTGCTCTCGACGCTCAATGAGGACGGTACGACCAACCTGATGCCGATGTCGTCGGTCTTCTGGCTGGGTCGTACGGCGGTCCTCGGGATGGGCGCTTCGTCGCAGACGGCGCGCAATCTGAGGGACCGGCCCGAGATCGTGCTGAACCTACCCGGCGTCGACCTGGTCACCCAGGTCGACCGGCTCGCGCTGACCACGGGGAATGCGGCGATGTCGTCGGCGAAGGCCGAACGCGGGTATGTGCACGTGGCCGACAAGTATGCGCACGCCGGGCTGACGGCGTACGGATCCGACACGGTGCTGCCGACGTCGGTGGCGGAGTGCCCGGTGCACATCGAGGGGACGGTTGCGGCGCTCCATGACCTCGGTGAGCCGAAGCTGCTCGCCGTGGAGGTCGCGGTGACTGCGGTGCGGGTCGCACCGGAGCTGCGGCTCGACGGCCACGCCCACCGGATCGACCCCGATCGCTGGCGGCCGCTGGTGATGAGCTTCCAGCAGTTCTACGGGCTGGGGGAGCGGGTCCATCCGTCGCGGCTGGCGAGCATCGACGAGGAGCTCTACCGGTGAGCGGCGCCGGATCGACACGTCCGAGCACCGGAATGTGGCCCCGGTCGACATAGACCTGTGGTGACCGTCACATCTACCGTCGATCTGCCTGCCGGGAGGCGGTGGGCGGGGCTCCCACAGGAGGATCGGTCATGCGTCTCGGGTCACGGATCTCGCCCAGGTTCCGACAACGACGGATCGGCGCCGCGCTCGCGGGGTTCGGTCTGGTGCTGGCGGGCGGTGCGGCGCTGTCCGTCGCCCCGCCGAGCGACACCGCCGCCGCGGCCGGTGCGTGGACTGCCCGGACGGCAGGCGGGATGACGACCCAGCTGTACGTCCCCAGCACCGCCCCGACGCTCGGTACCGGGCGTGCGCTCATGGTCAGTCTGCACGGCTGCGTCCAGACCTCGGCCGCCCTGCGTGACGGCGGCAACTGGGCCGCGACCGCGGATGCGCGCGGCATGGTCGTGGCGATCCCCGCGGCACCGAACGGCGGCGTACTCCTCGGGTGCTGGGACTACTACGACAGCAACCACTCCCGGACCTCGCCGGGGCGGCACGACGACAACCTCCTCCAGCTGGTCAGCGACCTGCTCGCCGATCCGGCCCTCGACATCGACCCCGAGCAGGTCTATCTGTCCGGGCTGTCCTCGGGCGGCGGCGAGACGATGGTGATGGGCTGCCTGGCGCCCGACGTGTTCGCCGGGATCGGGATCAACGCAGGCCCCTCGGTCGGGACGACCTCGGGGCAGATCGGGTCCGTGGCGGTGAGCCAGTCGCAGGTGACCAACACCTGCCGTACGTTCGCCGGCTCCGCCTCCTCGGGGTTCGGCAGCCAGCTCACCTCGGTGATCTACGGCTCCAACGACACCACCGTCGCGCCGGCCTACAACACCCTGAACGCGCAGGTCATGGCCGGGATCTACGGCGCCGGGTCGCAGTCGTCCTTCTCCCTGGCAGGCCTGGCCGGCAACAACACCGCCGGCTCCGGCACGCTGTGGTCGGACGGCAACGGTCCGCGTGTGTCCCTGATCCAGAACACCGGGATGGGACACAACTGGCCGGCCGGCGGCGGCCCCGGTGGCTCGTACGTCACGACGAACTCGATCGACTACCCGGCGTACGTCACGGACTTCTTCTTCGACAACAACCGCCGCGTCGAGCGGGGCACCGAGCCGACCGACCCGCCGACGGACCCGCCGACGGAGGATCCGACCGACCCGCCGACCGAGCCGGGCCTCTACTGCGGCTCGGCGACCAACGCCCAGCACGAGGCAGCCGGGCGCGCCCACTCGTACGGCACCAACCCCTACAACCCCTTCTACGCCGAGGTCTCGGAGGACTACCTGGGCCAGGGCGACGCGACCGTCACGACCCTCCAGGAGTCAGCCGGCGGCCGCTTCGACGTGGTCACGACGTGCTGACGCAGTCCTCGTCAAAGGTCAGGTACGTGTCAGGAGTAGCCACGCCAGGTAACCGATGTAGGTGGCTACGAACAGCCCACCCTCTGCTCGGGTGATCCGGGCACCGCTCACGAGAACTGGCAACGCGGCCACCATGGTGACCACCAGGAGGAGGAGATCGGCGTTGCGCACCTCCTCGGAGACTGGAACGCCGTTCGGTGCGACCAGGACGGTCAGGCCCAACACTGCCGCAATGTTGTAGATGCTTGACCCAAGGAGATTGCCGATAGCGATATCCCGGTCCCCCCGCACGGTCGACATGATGGTGGTGACGAGTTCGGGTGCGGACGTGCCTATCGCGATGACCGTGAGTCCGACGACCGCGTCGCTGACGCCCAACGTGTGGGCGGCGGAAACAGCCCCTTCGACGAGCAGCTCGGCGCCGCCGACGACCAAGGCGAGTCCGAGCAGGAGAGACAGGCCGATGCGTGTCAGCCCACGCTCCGAGGACGCCGATACAGCGCCCGTGTAGTCCTCTTCGACGTCCGCTGTCTCGCGCCGGCTGACACGTATCAGACCTAGGGTGTAGGCGACGGCGCCTGCCAGGAGGAGGGCGCCGTCAAGACGAGTGAGCACGCCGTCGAGGGCCATGAGGTAGAGGGCGAGCGTCACCGCGATCATCGCGGGCAGGTCGAACTTGACCGTCCTTCGGTCGATAGCGATCGGGATGAGCAGGGCGCTGAGTCCGAGGATGAACAGAAAGTTGATGAGGTTGGTGCCGACGATGTTGCCGATCGCGAGGTTCGGGCTGCCGTTCAGAGCCGCGTCGATCCCGACGGCGAGCTCGGGCACGCTCGTACCGACCGACACCACGGTCAGCCCGATGATGATCGGGCGAACTGCGAGCCTGGTGGCCAGGCCCGTCCCGGCACGGACGACGAGTTCTGCGCCCCCGAGAAGGGCGACGAGCCCACCGATGACCAGCAGGGCGTCAATCATTGACGAGCCGTCAGCGGTAGCTCAGGCTGTGAGTCGCGAAAGATCGACATGAAGAACCCTTAGCACACCGTGACCATGATTCGCCTCCACTCCAGTCCTGCGCGCATCGTCTTTCTGGCCACCGCGCTCGAGCTCACCGGGAGCAGGGTTCTTCGGGACAAGTGGACGACGGGTCGCCACCCTTAACTTTTCAGGGCGACAGGGTTTATCCTGCCTACGGCATCAGCGCGGCAAGTCGCCTCCTCCACACCGCGCCCGGCGTCGACGTCATCGACGAAGGCTCGACCCCGTTCGTCGACGTGGTCGCCATGGCTCTGGGCCCTGGACTCGCTGCGGGTATCGAGACCGGAGGCGACGTGTACCAATCCGAGTGGCAGTTGCCCGATCGTCCGCGACCCGGTGACGTTCTGATGGCCGTCCGGCGGAGCACGGACGTCCTGGTGCTCGGGGCCATCCTTGTCCTCGTCCTCGGAGTGCTCACCGGCTGCGGGGGCTCCGGTGACACATCGGGCGAGGAGCCGACCACGACCGCGGACGAGTCGCCGACGGCCGTGAAGGCAGCGGCCCTCGACGGGGCGACGTACAAGTCCACTTCGGTGGAGGGCCACGACCTGGTCGAGGGGTCGACCATCCAACTGGCGTTCGAGGACGACACGATGTCGATGTCGGCCGGGTGCAACACCCTGTTCGGCCCGTATGCCGTGACCGACGGGACCCTCGCCTGGACCGAGCCGCCGGCCAGCTCGAGGATGGCCTGTTCACCGGAGCTTGACGAGCAGGATCGGTGGCTGACCGACCAGTTCACCAACGGTATGCAGGGCACGGGCGATGGGTCCGCCCTGACCCTGACCAGTGGAGCCGTCACGATCCAGTTCGCCAGCACCTCCGCCCCACCCCTCGACACCCTGCTCGGCAGGGTCTGGACGGTCGTCGGCACGATCGCCGACGGTGCCACCGCGCGGCTCCCGGTGAACACGCGCCGCCCGTGGCTGACCGTCGGTCAGGATGGGCTCTCCCGCCTCTTCACCGGCTGCAACAGCGGACGCACGACTGTGCGAGTCGTGGACGCCCAGATCGCCTTCGGGCCCGCCACCGTGACACGCGGCAGGTGCCAAGGCGCCGCGCGGCTCAACGAGGAGGCTGTCCTCGCGGTCGTCGACGACCAGACCACCGACCACGTCGAGCTCAACGGGAACGTGCTGATCGTGACCGTCGGCGACAAGGGGCTCGTCTTCCAGATCAGCTGACGTGGCGGCCGGAGCCCCATGAGGGTGCTGCGGCGAACCGTCCGGCCTGCCTGACGTACGCTTCCCTCCCGACGAGAACGAGGTGCAGCATGACAGCGAGCAGGTCCGCGCGTGAGCGGAAGGCCGCCTCGCAGGCCGGGCCCATGGCCACGGTGAGGATCGATCTCGACGCCCAGGAGCAGTTCGTCTACAAGATCACCTGCACGGAGTGTGTCGTCAGGGACCGGATCAAGTGGGCGACCTACCGCTCCGGCGAGGACAACGGCTTCATGGCGGCGATGGACCGATGGATCTTCCACCTCATGCAGAAGCACCCCGAGGCGGACGCACCGTGCCTGAAGTTCCTGCCCGAGGCGCAGCAGCGGCAGCAGGAGCGGCGCGAGGGCCGATCGGCCGAGTAGCCGGTCTCAGCCCCGCATCGCGGCGGCCTTGATCTCCTCGAACTGCTCGCCCATCCGGGTGGCGAGGGCCTCGGCGGCGCGCAGCGGGCGGACCATCACCTTGAAGTCGACGATCTTCCCTTCCTCGTCGTAGGTGAGAAAGTCGCAGCCGTTGAGCTCGAGGCCGTCGACCTTGGCGGTGAACTCGTAGGCGTGGTGGGCGCCGTCATGGATCTCGCGGACATAGGTGAAGTCCTCGAACACCTTCACCACGGCTCGCAGGATCGCTGCGGTGATCGGCCGGCCGGGGTAGGGCTTGAACGCGACCGGGCTGGTGAACACGACGTCGTCGGCGAGCATCGCCTCCACGGCATCCATGTCCTTGGCCTCGATCGCCTCGCGGAAGGTGGTCATGCGGGCTCCTCCTGGGTCGGTTGCTGGGGGAGAGCCTAGAGGGACGGGTGGTGCGGTGCGCTCCCCGGCAGGCTCCGGTCTCGGCTGTTGAGGGCGTAGCCGAGCGCGATCCCGACCGCCGCGGGCGCGAGGACGAGGCCGGCGACGAACGGCGTCAGGTACCGAAGGTCGCTCAGCAGGACGCCGACGTCTCGGCCCTCCTCGAACCAGATCTTGAGTGGGCCGCTGAGACCGACCACGAGAGCGACCACAGCCCAGCGCACGAACACGGGCGGCAGGACGGTCGAGTGGTAGCCGTCCCACAGGCCCCAGGCTCCGGAGACGACGATCAGGGCCGCGAAGTAGATCAGGCCGGCACCGATGTCCGCGTCCTCGGTGGGGAAGAAGTTGGTCATCACGAGCGAGTAGAGGAGGCTGGCGCCGAGGATCGCGGCGAGACGTACGAGGAGCTTCATGTCCTCAGCCTCCCCGATCGAGACGCCGCGCGCATGAGTGCGAATACTCATCCGGTTAGATTCGTGGCGTGAACAGCTCAGCGGGTCGGCGTGCTCTGGTGGTCGGTGCGGGGATCGGAGGGCTCACCGCGGCGCTCGCGATGTCGCGGGTGGGGTGGCAGGTGACCGTCCTCGAGCGTGCGCCGGAGCTCGGCGAGGTCGGGGCCGGCCTCTCGATCTGGCCGCGGGCGTGGAAGATCCTCGCCGACCTCGGGGTCGCGGATCGCCTCGTGGACGGGACCCGGCCTGCGATCCAGGCCGGCTTGCGGCGGCCCGACGGGCGCTGGCTGGCGAAGGTGGGTGCCGAAGCCGCAGAGCGGACTCCGGTGATGGTGCATCGGGCCCGGCTGCACGAGGCTCTGGTGGCCGAGCTGGGGACGCGCGACGGGATCGAGGTACGCACCGGGGTGACGGTCACCTGTCTGGCCGATCTCGACGACGTCGACGGCCGCGGCCCGGCCGACGTGGTGGTCGCCGCCGACGGGATCCGCAGCACGATCAGGAACGAGCTGCACCAGCGCGAGGACGTACGTTATGCCGGCTACACCGCCTACCGCGGCGTGACCGCGGAGCCGGTGCCGGGAGAGGCCTCGACCACGGGCGGGGAGACCTGGGGGACCGGGGTGCGCGTCGGCTACGTCCCGCTGGTGGATGGCCGGACCTACTGGTTCGTGACCGCCAACCGGCCGGCCGGGGAGACCGGTGGGGACCACCACGCCGACGTCACCGCGCTCGTCGGCGACTGGCACGAGCCGATCCCGCAGCTGTTGGCGGCGACCCCGCCGAGCGCGGTGATCCGCGGAGACATCTGCGATCTGAGGCTGCCGCTGAGGCGGTTCGACCATGGGCGGGTCGTGCTCCTCGGTGATGCCGCGCACGCGACGACCCCCAACCTCGGCCAAGGCGCCTGTGCCGCGATCGAGGACGCCGCCGTGCTGGCTGCCCAGCTCGCCGGCCACGCTCGTGTCGAGAGCGCGCTGGTGGCGTACGACCGCACCCGGAGGCCCGCGACATCCCGCCTGGTGCGGGCCTCGCGGCTGGTCGGGGTGCTCGGCCAGGTCGAGAACCGACCGGTCGTGGCGGTGCGGGACGCCGGGCTTGCGGGGCTCGGGGCGGTTGCGGGGCTGCTGAGCAGGTAGCCCCTGGGCGTCACAGATGACCGGGCCGCGGTGTCTGGATGGCCATGACGGCTACCTATCTCGCCCTGACCCTCATCGCCTCGATCGCCGCCCTCGGCGGGGCGGTGCTCAACCTGACCGGACACCGGATACCCGTGAGCGAGGCCCAACGGCTCTCGGTGCCGATGGAATGGTTGAGGTTCCTGATCGGCGCTTCCTACGCTCTCGGCTTCCTCGGTCTGCTCGTCGGGCTCGCGGTGCCTGCGGTGGGGCTCGTCGCGGCTGCCGGGTTCGTGGCCTTCTTCGTGCTCGCGATCGGGGCACACCTGCGGGTGGGGGACCGAAGCCTGGGTCGCGCGACCGGCGGGCTCGCGTCGGCGGTCGCGACGCTCGTCGTCACCGCGATCTACGCGGCCGGGCAGAACGATCTCGGCGGGGTCGTCGCGACGTACGTCCGTGACGTTCCGGAACCGTGGTGGCCGGTCGTTCTGCTCGCGGTGATCCAGATCGGCGATGCGGCGATGTGCTTCAAGCCGGTCGGCTTCATCGCCCGGTGCTTCACCGACGTCGGGCTGCCGCGGGCGCTGTGGCCGGTGATGCCGTGGGTCAAGGTCACAGCCACCGCCGGCCTGGTCGCCGGGTTGTGGGTGCCGTACGTCGGGGCGCTGACCAGCGCCGCGCTGGTGGTCTACTTCGTCTGCGCCGTCTCGGCGCACGTCCGGGCCCGCGACTTCGGCCGCAACCTCGCCCTCAACGCGTCGCTGTCGCTGGTCCTGTGCGTGGCCGTGTTCGTGTTCTGCTTCCTGCGCTGTGCCGCGACGCCGAGCCGGCGGCCGACCGGATGTCACCCCTCGGCGTGGCTTCTCACGTGGTCGAGCAGGTCGGCCGCCGCCGAGGTGTAGCGGTCGACCTCCTCGCCGCTGTCGCAGGTACACAGCACGATCGTCACTTCGCCGGCGCGCGGCCAGATCGCCTCCCAGGTCGCGCCGGCGTGCTCCCAGCGGAGCAGTCGCTCGAGGTCGTACGTCATGAGTCAGCCGAGGACGGCGTCGACCGACTGGGCCCAGAGTCCGGCGGCCTCGTCGATGGCCGCGGAGTCCACGACGAGGGCGGGGATGAACCGCAGGACCTGGCCCCAGGCGCCGCAGGTGAGCAGCAGCAGGCCGCGCCGGGCAGCCTCCTGCTGGGCCGCGGTGGCGGTCGCGCCGTCGGGTTCGCCGTCGGGGGTGCGGAACTCGTTGCCGAGCATGAGTCCGAGGCCGCGTACGTCGGTGATCGCCTCGTGCTTGCTCGCGACCTGCTTCAGGGCGGAGCGGAGCTCGGCGCCGCGCTCGGCGGCGTTCTTCACCAGGCCCTCCTCCTCGATGACGTCGAGGGTGGCCAGGGCCGCGGCGCAGGCGACGGCGTTGGCGCCGTAGGTGCCGCCCTGCGAGCCGGGCCAGGCCTTCGACATCAGCTCCTCGCTCGCCGCGATCGCGGACAGCGGGAAGCCGGAGGCCAGGCCCTTGGCGGTCATGATGATGTCGGGACGCGAGCCGAAGTGGTCGTGGCCCCAGAACTCGCCGGTGCGGCCGAAGCCGGTCTGCACCTCATCGATGATCAGCAGGATGCCGTGCCGGTCGGCGCGCTCGCGCAGGCCGTCGAGGAAAGCCTTGTCGGCGGGCACGTAGCCGCCCTCGCCGAGGACCGGCTCGACGAGGAACGCGGCGGTGTCGGCCGGGGCGCTCTGGGTCTGCAGCGTGTAGTCGAGCTGCCGCAGCGCGAACTCGGTCGCCTGCTCCTGCGGCCAGCCGAAGTGGGGTGCGTCGGGGAAGGGCGAGACCACGACTCCGGCCATCAGCGGGCTGAAGCCGGCGCGGAACTTGGTGCCCGACGTGGTCATCGAGGCGGCCGCGACGGTGCGGCCGTGGAAACCGCCGTGGAAGACGACGATGTTGGGCCGGCCGGTGGCCTGGCGGGCCAGCCGGATCGCCGCCTCGGCGGCCTCCGAGCCGGAGTTGGCGAAGAAGAGGCTGTCGAGACCGGCCGGGAGGACGGGGCCGAGGCGGTCGACCAGGTCGAGGAGCGGGCGGTGCCTGACCGTCGTGTACTGACCGTGGATCAGGTCGGCGATCTGGCGCTGGGTGGCCTCGACGACCTTCGGATGGCAGTGGCCGGTGCTGGTCACGCCGATGCCGGCGGTGAAGTCGAGATAGCGCCGACCGTCCTCGTCGAAGAGCTGGACGCCTTCGCCGCGAGCCGCCACGACCGGGGTTGCCTGCTTGAGGATGGGGGAGAGGTTGGCCACCGTGGACTCCTGTTGATTGTCGACAATCCGACTGGCTACTAGAGTAGGCCAGCGTTCGCCGACTGTCAGCCCGGACGGCCGGATGCCAACCCCGGAGGTCGATGCGGCATGAGTGGAGAACCGAACGAGGCGCGGGTCGTGGCGGAGGTGCCCAAGGGGCTTCTTGTCGCCGGCCGGTGGGTGGATGCGAGCAACGGGGCCACGTTCGACGTGCTCGACCCGTCGACGGGGGAGGTGCTCTGCGCCGTCGCCGACGCGACGCCCGAGGACGGCGCGCGTGCGCTGGAGGCCGCGGCGGCCGCGCAGGCGGAGTTCGCCGCGACCGCGCCGAGAGCCCGCGCGGACATGCTGATGGCCGCCTTCGACCTCCTGCACGAGCGGATCGACGACCTGGCGCTGCTGATGACGCTCGAGATGGGCAAGCCGCTGGCCGAGGCGAAGGGCGAGATCGCGTACGCCGCGGAGTTCTTCCGCCACTTCGCCGAGGAGGCGGTGCGGATCGAGGGTGGCTATCAGACCGCGCCTGCCGGCGGCTCCCGGTTCCTGATCACCAAGCAGCCGGTCGGACCGGCGCTGCTGATCACGCCGTGGAACTTCCCGATGGCGATGGGCACCCGCAAGATCGGGCCGGCGATCGCGGCCGGCTGCACGAGCATCGTCAAGCCCGCCCAGCAGACGCCGCTCTCGATGCTGGCGCTGGGCGAGATCCTGCGCGAGGCGGGCGTGCCGGAGGGGGTTGTCAACATTCTGCCGACCACCGAGCCGGGTGATCTGACCGAGCCGCTGCTGCGCTCCGGCGTGATCCGCAAGCTCTCCTTCACCGGCTCCACGACGGTCGGGCGCGTGCTGCTCGCGCAGAGCGCGGAGAAGGTGCTGCGTACGTCCATGGAGCTCGGCGGCAACGCCGGCTTCGTCGTCTTCGACGACGCCGACATCGACGAGGCGGTCGCGGGAGCGATGGCCGCGAAGATGCGCAACACGGGGGAGGCGTGCACGGCCGCCAACCGGATCTTCGTGCAGCGCTCGGTCATCGAGGAGTTCGGCGACCGGCTCGCCAAGGCGATGTCCGAGCTGCCTGTCGGTCGTGGCGTCGAAGAGGGCGTACGCGTCGGGCCGCTCATCGACGAGGCTGCCAGGGAGAAGGTGCAGACCCTCGTCGACGACGCGGTGGCCGGCGGCGCCCGGGTGCTGACCGGCGGCACCGCCCCCGAAGGGCCGGGCTACTTCTACCCGCCGACCGTGCTCACCGGGGTCCCCGCGTCCGCGAAGATGGGCAGCGAGGAGATCTTCGGGCCGGTCGCGCCGCTGACCCCGTTCGACACCGAGGACGAGGTGGTCGAGGCGGTCAACGACACCGAGTACGGCCTGGTCAACTACCTCTTCACCAACGACCTGCGCCGTGGCCTCCGGGTCGCGGAGGCGCTCGAGTCCGGCATGGTCGGGCTCAACCAGGGCGTGGTCTCCAACCCTGCCGCGCCCTTCGGCGGCGTCAAGGCCTCGGGACTGGGGCGGGAGGGCGGGCGTACCGGGATCGAGGAGTTCCTCGAGACGAAGTACGTCGGGATCGCGATGTAGGCCCAGAAATGGGCCTAGATGTAGGGCTGGTTATCGTCGTCCTCGGCGTGGATGAGGCGCCGCAGCGCCTCGTCCATGTGCAGCTCGACGCGCTTGAGGGTCAGCTTCACGTCGCCCGCCTCGATGGCGGCGACGATCTGGTTGTGCTCCTCGACCAGCTCCAGCGGCTGCTGGTAGGTGCCCTCCAGCGCGGTCAGGCACATCCTCGTCTCGACGATCAGGGTCTGGTGCATCCGGGCCAGGCGCCGGCTTCCGGAGCACTGCACGAGCACGTCGTGGAAGTGGAAGTCGGCATCGCTGAGCGCGGCCGGGTCGCCGAGCTCGAGCGACGTGGTCATCGCGTCGCAGGCCGCGCGGAGCTCGCGCAGCGCCGCGGGCACTCGCGCCCTGGCGATCATCGTGGCGGCGGCACCCTCGACGGCTGCCCTGGCCACGTAGATGTCTCGGATGTCGGCCTCGTCGAGCTCGATCACGAAGAGCCCGCGGTTGGGCTCGCTGCGGAGAAGGCCCTCCTGGACCAGGCGCTGCATCGCCTCACGCAGCGGGCCGCGGCTGACGCCGAACTGGGCCGAGAGCGCGGTCTCGCTCAGCTGTGCACCGGGCTGCAGGGTGCGCTCCATGATCGCCGTACGCAGCTGGCGAGCGATGACCGAGGCCGTCGACTCCCTGTGCACGGGTTCGAAGCTCGATGTCACTGTCAACGTGGTCTCCGATAGGTCACCGAGAAAGAGTTTGATTGTTGACAATCATTGCATGTGGTCGGGCCGGCGGCGAGTGGATGGACCGCGAGCGGGCCGGGCGTGGGACGCTCCGGCCCGCTCGTTCGCAGCCGCCGGTCAGACGGACTTGTCGAGACTGTCGAGCTCGGCGAGCTCAGCCTCGGACTCCGGCGTACCCGGGATCTCGGTGCCCCGGATCGACTTGCCCGCGGTCTCGACGACGAAGAACAGCGCGATCAGGCCGACCACGGATCCGGCGATCATGTAGTAGGCCGGCATCAGCACGTCGCCGGTGGCGTCGATCAGCGCGTTGTTGACGTACAGGGCCGTGCCGCCGAAGGCGGCGGTGGAGATGTTGTAGCCGATCGCCATGCCGCCGTAGCGCACCTGCGAGGGGAACATCGCCGGGAAGGTCGCCGAGATCGTCGCGAGCTGGGCGACGTAGACGATGCCCAGCACGGTGAACCCCAGGACCGCCGGCCAGAAGCCCTGGCCGATCAGGAGGAACATCGGGACCGACAGCACGATCAGCCCGATGAAGGACCCGCCCCACATCGGCTTGCGGCCGACCTTGTCCGAGAGCGATCCGGCGATCGGCAGGAAGACCAGCATCGCGACCTGTCCGAAGATGACCAGCAGGTCGGCGTCGGTGCTGTTGAAGCCGGCTTCCTCCTGCAGGTAGGTCGCCATGTAGGCCAGCAGCGTGTAGTTGGCGATGTTGAGCGCGGCGACCAGGCCGATCAGGGTGAGGATCGGCTTCCAGAACAGCGCGAAGAGCTCCTTCAGCGCGGCTCCGGCGCCGCTCTCGACCGCGTCCTGCGTCTCGAGCTCCTGGAAGACCGGCGTCTCCTCGAGCTTGGTCCGGATGTAGAGGCCGATGAGGCCGATCGGACCACCGATCAGGAACGGGATGCGCCAGCCCCACTCGGTCATCGCTGCGTCACCGATGATCGACTCGGTGGTGAAGACGACGGCGATGGCGGCGGTGAAGCCGACGATGGTGCCGAACTCCAGGAAGCTGCCGTAGAACCCGCGCTTCTTGTCGGGTGCGCACTCGGCCATGTAGGTCGCGGCGCCGCCGTACTCGCCGCCGGTCGAGAATCCTTGGATCACTCGGAGGAGCACCAGGAGCACGATCGCCCAGACGCCGACGGTGTCGTACGTCGGCAGGCAGCCGACCAGGAAGGTCGCTCCGGCCATCAGGATGATCGTCATTGCAAGGACGCGTTGGCGCCCGATGCGGTCGCCGAGGGGGCCCCAGAAGATGCCGCCGAGCGGTCGCAGGATGAACGAGATCGCGAAGGTCAGAGCCGTGCCGGCGAAACCCGTCTCCGGGAAGAAGTTGGCGGTGATCTCGGTCGCGACGTAGGCGAAGGCGCCGTAGTCGAACCACTCGGTCGCATTGCCGACCGCTGAGCCGGTGATGGCTCTTCGAAGCTTCGATTTGTCGGGTTGTGCCTCGTCGGAGGGGATGGTTGGGGTTCCGGACATTTCTTCTCACCTATTCGGTGTGATTGATGGCTGGGGACCGCGTTTGACCCGCAGTGTCGACAGTAGGTTTGTCAACAATTCGCGCCACGTTAGCGCTGTCTGCGCGCCCTGGCTAGGGCGCGCGGAAGGTGGCGCGGGGTGTGACGGATGGTTTATGTAAAGCCGCGACGCTACCTGAAGAGGGCTCCGAGCCCAGGCAGGGGGCGGGGTTTCCCGGCGAGTCGCAGACCCTCCCAGACGGTCACCTGGTTGGCCGTCAGCACAGGCTTCCCGAGGGCCTCCTCCAAGGTATCGATGCAGGTCAGCGTGTGCAGCGCGGTGTCGGGGACGAAGACGGCCTCGGCCTCGGGGACGTCGACGGCCAGGGTCATCTCCAAGACCGTGTCCGGGCCCAGCCGGCCCGCCTCGACGGCGGAGAAGATCCCGCTGGCGCCGAAGGAGACCACGTCGATCCCGCCCGCCCCGAGGAAGGAGCTGAAGTGTCCGGCCAGATCCTCGGGGTAGGAGGCGGCGACGGCGACCTTCCCGATCCCGAGCGCCCGGGCCGCCTCGACGAACGCGATCGAGGTCGACGAGGCGGGGACGCCCAGGCGCTCACCGATCGCGGCCGCCTGGGCCGCGGCGCCGTCCCGGCCGTAGACGAAGCTGCCCGACGTGCATGCCCACATCACCGCGTCGGGGGAGTGGGCTGCGATCGCGTCGGCACCCTGCGCGAGCCGGGCCGCGGAGCCGGTGTCGAGCAGAGCCTCGACGGTGTGCTCGTCGCGACCCATGGAGGTGTGGACCAGGGGCAGCCAGATCGCACCGCCGAGCGCGTTCTAGAGCGCCGGGAAGTCGTCCTCGGCCGCGTAGCCGGGATAGAGCAGCCCGACGACCGGTGGCCGGGTCATGAGGCATGCCCCAACAGGTCCTCGGCGGCCGGTGGGGTGCGCCCGACCATCCGGAGCGCGGCTTCCATGGTCGCCCGGTTCGCGGAGATCACCGGCTTCCCGAGCTCTGCCTCGAGCCGGCCGATGATGTCGTACGTCGTGAGGTTCGTGCACGAGACAACGACCGCCTCGGCAGCGGCGTCGTCGGCTGCCCGCACCAGCTCGAGCGTGGTCTCGTAGGGAACCTCCCAGATGTGGTGACCCAGCCCGAGGTCGCCCGTGTTCACCACGGTGATCCCGGCCTCGGCCAGGAAGCTGCCGAACCGGGCGGCGAGCGCGACGTCGTAGGGGGTGGCGACCGCGACCCGGGAGACGCCAAGGGCGGAGAGCGACTCCAGCACGGCGCCGGAGGTGGTGATCGCGGGAGCGCCGCCGGCGCGGCTCATCGCCGCCGCCAGCCTGCGCTCGCCGTGCCGGCCGTGGACGAAGCTGCCGGAGGTGCAGGCGTAGACGTACGCGTGCGGGTCGGCGGCCGAGAGGTCGCGCACGGCCTGCTCGACGACCGCGGTCTCGCTGATCTCCTCGGCCATCTCGAGGGAGACCGCACGGTCGGTGTAGGGCGTCCGGTTGAAGAGCAGGCTCGTGTCGGGCGGTGCCCACCGCCACAGCTCGTGGTCGAGCACCATGTCATGGGGAACGATCACGGCGATGCGTACCGTCGGAGACATCGCACCTCGCTAGGATTGTTGACAATCTGCAATCTGCCCTCCTAGCGTATTCTCGAATTGTTGCCGAGGTGTGTCGAGTGCGACGGAGGATTTTCTTGGAGACGTCCCGGCGCCCGGTGATCACGATCCTCTGTCCGCCCGACGGCGGCAGACCCGTCGGCGTGGAGCGCCTGGAGGCGGATGCCGAGCTCGTCTACACCGATGCCGCGGGCCTGGCCGACGCGCTTCGCGGAGCCGAGGCGCTGCTGCTGTGGGACTACTTCTCCGAGGCCGTCCGTGACGCCTGGCCGAGCACCGGCTCGCTGCGCTGGATCCATGTCGCCGCCGCGGGGGTCGACAAGCTGCTGTTCTCGGACCTGGTCGGCTCCGACGTGGTCGTCACCAACGCCCGCGGCATCTTCGACCGGGCGATGGCGGAGTTCGTGCTCGGCTCGATCCTGGCGGTGGCCAAGGACATCCACCTCAGCCACGACCTGCAGTCGGCCCGGAAGTGGCTCCGCCGCGAGACCCGGCTGATCAGCGCCGAGACCGCGCTCGTGGTCGGCACCGGCGCGATCGGTCGCGAGACGGCCAGGCTGCTGCGCGCGGCCGGGATGGACGTACGCGGCGCCGGCCGCACCGCCCGCACCGGTGATCCCGACTTCGGTGAGGTCTTGGCGAGCACCGACCTGGCCGCACACGTCGGCTGGGCCGACCACGTCGTCATCACTGCCCCGCTGACCGCCGCGACCCGTGGCCTGATCAGCGCGGGCGTGCTCGCGGCGATGAAGCCGGGCAGCCACCTGGTCAACGTCGGGCGCGGGCAGATCGTGGATGAGGGCGCGCTCGTCTCCGCGCTCCGTGACGGCCCGGTCGCCGCGGCCTCCCTGGACGTCTTCGAGGTCGAGCCGCTGCCGGCCGAAAGCCCGTTGTGGACGATGCCGGGCGTCGCGGTCTCGGCGCACATGTCCGGCGACTACGAGGGCTGGCGAGAGGCGCTGGCGGACCAGTTCGTCGACAACGCCCGGCGCTGGCTCAGCGGCCGGCCGCTGCTGAACGTCGTCGACAAACGGCGCGGCTTCGTCGTCGCGGAGCAGGGGGAGAGGTCATGACCGATCCGACGACCGCGTCCGGGCTCAGCGCCATGACCGCCGCCGAGCTGGTGGCCGGCTATCGCTCGGGCGCCTTCACGCCGCTCGAGGTGACGCGGTCGGTGCTCGACACGATCGAGGAGCGCGATGCCGCGGTGAACGCGTTCGTCCGGGTCGATCCCGATGGCGCGCTGGCACAGGCGACCGCGTCCACCGAGAGGTGGAGGGCCGGGCATCCGCTCGGCATCGCCGACGGCGTACCGACCTCGGTCAAGGACATCTTGTGGACCGCAGGATCGCCGACGATCCGCGGCACCTGGCTCATCGACGAGGCCGGCCCGTGGCCCGAGGACGCTCCCGCGGTCGCGCGGCTGCGCGAGGCCGGAGCCGTGATCACCGGGAAGACGACGACTCCCGAGTTCGCCTGGAAGGGCGTCACCGACTCGCTCCGCTACGGCTCCACCGGCAACCCCTGGGACCCGGCTCTGACCTCGGGCGGTTCCAGCGGCGGTGCCGCCGCGGCGGTCGGTCTCGGCATGGGCCCGTGGGCGCTCGGCACCGACGGCGGCGGCTCGGTCCGGATCCCGGCCTCGTTCACCGGCACGGTGACCATCAAACCGACCTACGGACTGATCCCGCTCTATCCCGCCAGCCCCTTCGGCACCCTCTCGCACGCCGGCCCGATGACCCGGACCGTGACCGACGCGGCGGCGCTGCTCGACGTGGTCGCCGGCTTCGACTCCCGCGACTGGTCGGCGATGCCGACCCCGGGAGGTTCCTTCCTGGCCGGCTTGGACGACGGCGTCGAAGGGCTGAGGATCGGGTTCTCGCCCACGCTCGGGTACGTCGAGAACGACCCGGAGGTCGAGCGGCTGGTCCGCGAGGCGGTCGCGGTGCTCGAGTCCGAGGGTGCCCGGGTCGACGAGGTCGACCCCGGCTTTTCCGACCCGGTCGACGCGTTCGACGTGCTCTGGTTCTGCGGCGCGGCGAAGGTGCTCGACGCCTACCCACCCGGCGCGATCGAACGGATCGACCCGCTGCTGCGCGAAGGCATCGAGACCATGGGCCGCGGCTCCGCCGCCGACTACCTGGACGCCACCGCGGTCCGGATGGACCTCGGCCGGCTGATGGGGCGGTTCCACGAGACGTACGACCTGCTGGTCACCCCGACCATGCCGATCACCGCCTTCGAGCGCGGGCTGCAGGCGCCCCAGGGCTGGCCCTCGCAGTGGTGGCCGAGCTGGACGCCCTACACCTACCCCTTCAACATGACCCAGCAGCCGGCGGCGAGCGTGCCCTGCGGCACCACCGAGGCGGGCCTGCCCATCGGCCTCCAGATCGTCGGTGCCCGCCACGACGACGCCCGGGTGCTGCGGGCAGCGCGGGCCTACGAGCGGGCCAGCGGTGAGCTGTTCGTCCGACCTGTCGACAATCCACGAGGAGCCCGATGAGCCGCTACATCACCGTCACCCTCGAGCGCCGCGGTGTCTCCTGCCTCGCCCGCCTGCTCGACGAGGAGGCACCACGCACCGCCGGCGCCGTGTGGGACGCGCTGCCGCTCGGCGGCCAGGTCTTCCACGGCAAGTACGCCCGCAACGAGATCTACAACCTCGTGCCCGCCTTCGCGGCGAAGGAGCCTGGCAACGAGAACACGACGGTCACCCCGATCCCCGGGGACCTGTGCTACTTCGCCTTCTCCTCCGACGACCTCGGCAACCCGTCCTACGGCTACCCGGAGGACCGCGGTCCGGGGGCGATGACCGAGATCGTCGACCTCGCCCTCTTCTACGGCCGCAACAACCTGCTCATCAACGGCGACCAGGGATGGGTGCCGGGCAACGTCTTCGGCACGGTCGTCGAGGGCCTCGAGGAGATGGCGCAGGCCTGCCAGGACGTCTGGATGAACGGCGCCACCGAGGAGACCCTCACCTTCGCGCGCTCGCACGAGGACACGCGGTAGCCGACGGCCGGGCCGTACGGACCGGGTATCGATCCGGTGTTCGAGGACACCGTCGATAGGGTTTGGACATGTCGTGGTCGCAGAGCAACACCCATCACTGGGACGACTGGTCGCTCACCGACCTCGTCGCGGCCAAGCAGGGGCAGCGGGTGAGCCTCGTGGTCCCGGCGCGCAACGAGGCCGCGACCGTCGGAGGCCTGGTCGACAAGCTGCGCACCAGCCTGATGGAGACCTCGGACCTGGTCGACGAGCTCGTCGTCATCGACTCGGACTCCTCCGACGACACCGCGCGGATCGCCGCCGACGCCGGAGCCGACGTCTACGCCTCGGCCGCGATCCGGCCCGAGCTCGGCTCCTATCCCGGCAAGGGCGAGGCGATGTGGAAGTCGCAGTTCGTGACCACCGGCGAGCTGATCGTCTTCATGGACGCCGACCTGACCGACTGGGACACCCATTTCGTACGCGGCCTGGTCGGCCCTCTTGTCAACAATCCGACGATCGAGCTGGTCAAGGGCTTCTACCGGCGCCCGGGGGAGCACGGTCTCGACGGCGGCCGGGTCACCGAACTCGTCGCCCGCCCGCTCCTGGCCCTCCACCGCACGCCGCTGCGCGACCTGATCCAGCCGCTCGCGGGCGAGTGGTCGATCCGGCGCTCGCTGTTCGAGCGGCTGCGGGTCCCGACCGGCTACGGCGTGGAGCTCGCCGCCCTCGTCGACACGCTGGACATGCGCGGGATGGACGCGATCGCCCAGGTCGACCTCGGCCAACGCGACCACAGTCACCAGGACCTCTTCGACCTCGGCCTGATGGCGACCCAGATCGTGGGCATGATGTCGCGCCGCCTCGGCACCGGCCCTGCGGGCGACGACGTCGAGATGCGGCAGTACATCCCGATCGACGGGTCGACCAAGGTCGTCGACCGTTCCGTGAGCCTCCTGGAGCGGCCGCCGCTGCGCGACGGCTCGGACGGTAGGGTCGCCTGATGCTGCGCCTGGGACGACATGCCTTCGGTGACGACGAGGCGCTGATGATGGCGATCGTCAACCGCACCCCGGACTCGTTCTTCGACAAGGGAGCGACCTGGGCCGAGGACGCGGCCTTCGAGCGCGTACGCCTGGTGGCTTCCCAGGGCGCGGAGATCGTGGACATCGGCGGGATCAAGGCGGCCCCCGGCGCCGAGATCGGCGCCGCGGAGGAGAAGGCCCGCGTGGTGGACTTCGTCGCCCGGGTGCGCGAGGAGTTTCCGGCGCTGGTGATCTCGGTGGACACCTGGCGCGCCGAGGTCGGCGACGCGGTGTGCGCGGCCGGCGCCGATCTCCTCAACGACGCCTGGGGCGGGGCCGACCCGGAGCTCGTCGACGTCGCCGCGGCCCACGGCGCCGCGATCGTGTGCACCCACACCGGAGGCGTGACGCCGCGGACGCGGCCCTACCGGATCGAGTACGACGACGTGGTCCGTGCCGCGATCGACGACACCCTGGGCTACGCCCAGCGTGCCCTGGACGCCGGCGTCGCCAAGGACTCGATCGTGATCGACCCGGCCCACGACTTCGGGAAGAACACCTTCCACTCCCTCGAGATCACCCGCCGCCTGGGAGAGATGGTCGCGACCGGCTGGCCGGTGCTGGTCTCGCTCTCCAACAAGGACTTCGTGGGGGAGACGCTCGACCTGCCGGTCGGAGAGCGCCTCCTCGGCACCCTGGCGGCGACCTCGGTCTGTGCGATGGCCGGTGCCCGCATCTACCGCGTGCACCAGGTGCCGGAGACCCGGCAGACCGTCGACATGGTCTGGACGATCGCCGGCCGGCGGCGTCCGAAACGAGCGATCAGGGGGCTGCAGTGACTCGGGTGGCGCTGGTTCCGGGATGCCTGGCCCTGCTGCCGGAGTACGCCTCGCTCGACGACCCCGTCGACGAGCTCCGCGCGGCCTGCCTGGCCGCGGTCGCCTGGCTCGGTGAGGACGTACGCGTGATCGCGGGTGCGCAGGGGGCCCGGGTCGCCTCCGCGCTGCTGGCCGAGGTCGGCACGGCTCCGGTGAGCAGCGGCGAGGCGGCGTACCTCATCGTCGGCAACGGCTCAGCCAGCCGCAGCGAGAAGGCGCCGGGTCACCTCGACCCACGGGCGGCAGGGTTCGACGACGTGCTCGGCACGGCCCTGGCGACGCCTGATCCCGCGGCGCTCGGAGCTCTGGATCTCGGGCTGGCTGAGGAGCTCTGGGCCGACGTCGGCCCGATCGTGGAGGCGGCGGAGCTGCTGGGTGGTGTGCGGGCGGTGGCGGTCGACTACGACGACGACCCCTACGGCGTGCGCTACTGGGTCGCCCGCTGGGAAGGTCCGCTGAGCAGGTCGGCGAGTCCGGCCGCGTAGACCTGCGGGGTGACGTCGCCCATCATGATCCGCTGCAGGATGAAGCCGGGCAGCAGGCCGGTGAGGACCATCGCGATCCGCTCGGGGTCGGCGTCGCTGCGGACGAGGCCGGACTCGATGGCGCTCTCCGCGTAGGTGCGCCAGGAGGCGCGGATCCGGCGTGCCTCCGGTGCCATGACGGCGTGGATCTCCGGGTCGCGTGCGGCCTCGGCCCAGGTCTGCATGGCGATCCGTGGGAGGTCGACGCCGAGGTGGTCGGCGAGGTCCAGGAGGTGCTGGGTGGCCGCCTCGATCGCCTGCTCGGGCGGGGGAGTGGGCTGGTCCGAGCCTTTCTCGGGGATGAGGCGCTGGATCGCGGCGGCGATGCCGGTCAGGCCGGACTCGGCGATCGCCCGGATGATGTCGTTCTTGCCGCGGAAGTAGGTGTAGACGGAGCCGGCGGAGAGGCCGGACTCCTCGACGACCGCGGCCATCGTGGTCTTGTGGAAGCCGTCGCGCTCCACACAGCGGAGCATGGCCGCGATGATCTGCTGGCGCTTCTCGGCGCGGTGCTCGTCGCTGATCTTCGGCATGCCCGCAGCATACAGCAAAAGAAAACGAATGTTCATTCTTGATAAATCCCGAGGGAAGGAGGAGAGTTCTCCCAAAGAGAATGAACATTCGTTTTTCAAGAAGGAATCGACATGTCCAAGTCAGTGAAAGCCGTGATCGGGATCAGCCTCGGCCTGGTCGCCCTGCTCACCCTGCTCATCACCGCGTTCGCCTGGCCCTCCAGCGAGATCGAGCCACGCGCTCTGCCGTTGGCCGTCGCCGGTCCGGAGCAGGCGGTCACCCAGATCGAGACGCAGCTCGCCGCCACCGCGGGGGAGGATGCCTTCGAGGTCACCGCAGTCGCCGACCGGGACGCGGCGGTGGAGGCGATCGAGGACCGTGAGGTGTACGGCGCGATCGTCGTCGGCCCCGAGGGCCAGGAGGTGCTGACCGCGTCTGCCGCCAGTGCCAACGTCGCCCAGCAACTCACCGCGATGGCAACGGCGATGGGCGCCGAGACCGGCACCGCGCCGACGGTGACCGACGTCGTGGCCGCCCCCGAGGACGACCCACGAGGACTCGTCTTCGGCACGGCCGCGCTGCCGCTCGCGCTCGGCGGCATCATGGCCGGCGCGATCACCTCGCTGGCGCTCAAGCGCACCCGCGACCGTGTCGCCGCCGCGTTCCTGATCGCCGTCGGAGGGGGCCTGACGATGACCGGAGTCATCCAGGGCTGGCTCGGCGCTCTCGAGGGCGACTACCTCGTCAACGCGGGCGTCGTCGCACTCGGCATCCTCGCGGTCGCGCTCCCGATCATCGGCCTGCGTCACTTCATCGGCATGGCCGGGGTCGGGATCATGGCCCTGCTGATCATGCTGGTCGGCAACCCGCTCTCCGGCATCTCCTCGGCCCCGGAGATGATCCCGTTCGGCTGGCTCGGTCAGCTCCTGCCCCCGGGCGCGACCGGCTCGGCGCTTCGTGGGCTGTCCTTCTTCGACGGTGCCGGTGTCACGACTCCGCTGATCGTGCTCGCCTGCTGGGCCGGTGCCGGTCTGCTCCTCACCCTTCTCCCGCACCGTGAGAAGGCCGGCTCCGAGGCCGAGCAGGAGGCGGGTGACCTCGAGCCCGTCGCAGGGTAGAACTGTAGGGATGAGCCAGTCCCCTCACGAGCCGGTCGGTGAGTGGTGGCGCGACCAGGTGGTCGCGCTCCACCGCTGGGGCCGGCTCGTGCTGCGTGACGAGGACGACTCGGTCCATCAGATGCGCGTGACCGTACGCAGGCTGCGCAGCGTCCTGGCGACGTACCGTCCCTTCCTCGACCAGGAGCGGAGCGAGCCCCTCCGGGAGGAGCTGAAATGGCTCGGCGCCCTCCTCGGAGAGATACGCGACGCAGAGGTGCTCCGCGGACGGCTGCGGCGCTGGGCGGCCAAGCACGGCCCGGGGCCCACCAGTGTCGACGAGCTCCGGGCGGCACTCGCCGAGCGCCAGTCCCAGGGGCGCGAGCTGCTGCTGCCGGAGCTGGACGGCGACCGCTATCGCACGCTGAGCGCGGCCCTCGCCACCGGTCTGCCCTGGTCGGAGGCGCTCCCGGGCAAGAAGGCTCTGCGCAAGCGGCTCCGCCGCGGCTGGCGACGACTGACGGCCGCGGCCGCCGCGGCGGCGGACGCCGGCGATGCCGCCGAGCGTCGCCGGCGCCTCCACGAGGTGCGCAAGAAGGCCAAGCGGGTCCGCTACGCAGCCGAGTCGCTGCGAGAGGTCTTCGGCAAGGACGCCGAGCGCCTCGCGAAGGCCGCCAAGTCGATCCAGTCGAACCTCGGCGACCTCAACGACGCCGCGGTCATGATCGGGACGATCCAGCTGGTCCCGGCGCCCGATGAGGCCGTCCGCGAGCTCCTGGCGGTCGAGGAGGCGGCCGCCGACGAGGCCGAGGAACGGTTCGCCCGGGTCTGGAAGAAGGCGAACCGTCCGAAGGCCGTCGGGTGGCTGAGTCGCTGAGTCAGCAGGCCGGGTTCGATCCGACGGGAAAGTCGAAGTAGGTGTCGGGGTAGGGCTCCTCGACCAGCGAGTAGTGCCACCACTCGCTGTCGTAGCGGCTGAACCCGCACGACTCCATCACCGAGCACAGGTGCGACCGGTTGCGAGCCGCGACTTCGGAGACACCGGCCGCGCCGTGATGGGAGATCTCGTCCATCAGGTCGTGGTCACCACCCATGTCCAGCAGTTCACCCGAGGCCAGGGAGAAGAGGGTCAGGTCGACGGTGCTGCCGCGGCTGTGGCCGGACTTCGTGGCGACGTACCCCTTCTCGAACATCTCCGGCCGGGTGATCGCGGGGTAGTGCACGGGCTTGCGGGGATCGTCGTCCCCGGCGGGCTCCTCGGCCCAGCGCAGGAACGCGTCGACGGCCCGCTGGGGGCGGTAGCCGTCCCACAGCAGGATCCCGAACCCGAGCGCAGCGGCCTTGTCCCGCGCCTCGGCGAGCGCTGCACACAGCTCGCGGGTCCCGACGATCCGGTTGACCAGGTAGCCGTCGATCGGCTTGCCGGTGAAGTTGTCCCAGGTGGCGTACTTGGCATCCCAGCGGATGCCCGGCGCCAGCTCGTCGACGAAGCCGAAGCCCTCCCTCATCGCGGGCTCTCCTCGAGCGCCAGAGTGACCGCGCGGTCGAGGAACTCGGTCATCGAGATCCCGGCCGCGGCCATCATCCGCGGGTAGCGGCTGTAGGAGGTGAGCCCGGGCAGCGTGTTGACCTCGTTGAGCACCACGGTGCCATCGTCCTTGAGGAACATGTCGACCCGCGCCAGACCGCGGCAGCCCAGCGCCCGGTAGACCCGCTGCGCCTCGGTCTTGACCAGCTCCTGCGCCTCGGCCGGAATGTCGGCGGGCACGATGAAGGTCGCGTTCTCCGAGCCGGTCTCGGGTGCGTCCTCCTGGTGGATCTTGAAGAAGCCGTGCGTGAGCGCGACGTGGTCGACCTCGCCGGTGACCAGCTCGGCGCCGTTGCCGAGGATCGCGCAGCCGATCTCCTCGGCGACGACCCCCTCCTCGACGAGCACCTTGTCGTCGTACCGTCGCGCCGTCGCCACCGCCTCGTCCAACTCTGCGGCCGAGGTCACCTTGCTGACGCCGAACGAGGACCCGGAGCGGGCCGGCTTCACGAAGACCGGATAGGGGAGTACGCCGGGGTCGATCTCGTCACCCGGAAAGAGGGTCCAGAAGTTCGGCGTCGGGATCCCTGCCTCGCCGACGACCGTGTAGGCCAGCGACTTGTCCATGCACAGCGCCGAGCTCTGCACGTCGCAGCCGACGTACGGGATCCCGGAGAGCTCGAGAAGCCCCTGGATCGCGCCGTCCTCGCCGAGCTTGCCGTGCAGGACCGGGAGCACGACGTCGAGCCGGATCGTCTCGTAGGACTCACCGTCGAGGACGAGCAGCCCGTGGACGCTGCGGTCGGGGGAGAGCACGACCGGGCGGTGCGCACCGTCCTCCCAGCTCGCTTCGGGGCCGTTGCACAGGCGCCAGTCACCGCTCTTGGTGATCCCGATCCAGTAGGCCTCGTACGTGTCGGCGTCGAGGAACTTGGCGACCTCCTGCGCGGACTTCACCGAGACGGGGTGCTCCTCGAAGACGCCGCCGAAGATGATGCCGACCTTGAGCTTAGACATGCGGAAACCTGCTTTCGAAGTCACGACAGTTGATGATGGAGTTCTCGACCGTGTCCATGAGGGCATGGTCGGTGAAGTAGGCGATATGGGGGCTGACCAGCACATTCGGCATCTCCTGGAGCCGTGCCAGCCAGCCGCTGGGGAGCTCGCGTCCGCGGAGGTCGGCATAGAAGATGCCCTCCTCGCCCTCGATGACGTCCAGCGCCGCACCGCCCAGCCGGCCCTCCTCGAGCGCGTCGATGAGCGCCGGCGTCTCGACGAGCGCGCCGCGACCGGTGTTGACGACATACGCACCGGGGCGCATCCGGTCGATGCGCCGCCGGTCGAGGAGATGGTGCGACTCCTGGGTGAGTGGCGCGTGCAGCGTGACGATGTCGCTGCGCTCGACCAGCGTGTCCAGGTCGACATGCTCGGCACCCTCGGCCGCGGGCCGGGGCCGGACGTCATGGGCGAGTACGTCGCAGCCGAATCCGCGCAGCCGGTCGATGACCGCCGTGCCGATCCGTCCGGTCCCGACCACACCGACGGTCAGGTCTCGCAGCTCGCGGCCCCGGGCGGCCTCCGGACGGTAGTCGTGGGTGTCGGTGCGCCGGATCGTCGACTTCGCGCGGCGCACCGACATGAGCATCAGCATCAGCGTGTAATCAGCCACGGAGTCGGGTGAATAGGAGACGTTTCCGACCGTTATCCCGATGCTTGCCGCGAAGTCGACATCGATGTGGTTGAAACCCACGCTTCGCGTCGAGATATACCGGACACCACCTTTGTGCAGAGCGAGAAGCGTCGCGTTCGATATCGGCGACTTATGGCTGACGCTGATGCACCGGTCTCCGGTCGCGAGGGCGGCGTTGTCCTCGGAGACGGGCTCGGTCGTGGTCCTCACCGAGACCCCGAGACGTGGCGTCAGGGAGTCGAAAAGGAGGCTCTCATCAGGGGCGCAGCCGTAGACCGTGATCCCGGTGGTCGGCGAGATCGCGGTCTGCTCCATCGGCTCGGTCGGGGCCGCCAGGGTCGGCTCTTGGTAGATCATCCAGGCCAGCAAACCTCAGGAGCGGTTGCGGTCCCGTATGGAATTTCTGATATGCCGACGATAGGTGGATCGACGTGCCGGGCAGAGTTATCGTCCGTATATCGATTAGCGGATACACGCCGGCAACGTGGGATTTCGAAGACTGAGAGGATGACTCCCCTCAGCTTGGACGAAATCGCCTCGTTGGTCGGCGGGAAGGTCGTCGGCGAAGGCTCGGTGACCGTGAGTGCGCCGGCCGTGATCGATGGTCGCGAGGCCGACCCGGGCGGCCTCTTCGTCGCGTTCGCGGGCGAGCACACCGACGGCCACGAGTACGCACCACAGGCGGCCGAGGCCGGTGCCGTCGCCGCGCTCGGCTCCCGCCCGACGGCGCTGCCGACGGTCGTCGTCGACGACGCGCAGGCAGCGCTGCAGCGGCTGGCCGCCCACGTCATCGCGCTGCTGCGCGAGGAGCTGACCGTCGTCGCGATCACCGGCTCCCAGGGCAAGACCAGCACCAAGGACATGATCGCCGCTGTGCTCTCGAGCGCGGCACCGACCGTCGCGACGTCCGGCTCGTTCAACAACGAGCTCGGCGTACCTCTCACGATGCTGCGTGCCGACGCGACCACCAGATTCCTGGTCCTGGAGATGGGCGCCCGCCACATCGGCGACATCGCCGATCTGACCGGTCTGGTCGCGCCGGACATCGCCGTCGTCACCAACGTCGGCCAGGCCCACCTGGGCGAGTTCGGGTCGCGCGAGGCGATCGCCGTGGCCAAGAGCGAGCTGGTGCGTGGGCTGGCGCCCGGCGGCACGGCGGTGCTCCATGCCGAGGACCAGCGGGTGCTCGCCATGGGCGACCTCACCGACGGACCGGTGCTGGCCTTCGGCGCGGGAGACACGGCCGACGTACGTATCCGGGACCTGTCTCTTGACCGCCTCGGCCGGCCCTCGTTCACCGTTCACCATGCCGGCGAGAAGGCGGTCGTCACGCTCCCGTTCGTCGGTGCCCACTGGACGCTCAACGCCGCGGCCGCCGCGGCGGCCGGGCTGGCCGCCGGGGTCTCGCTCGAGCAGGCCGGGACCGCGCTGAACACCGCCTCGATCTCGAAGTGGCGCATGGAGCTGCGCGCCCTCGACAGCGGCGCGACGCTGCTCAACGACTCCTACAACGCCAACCCCGAGTCCACCCGCGCCGGCCTGGACGCGCTCGCCTCGATCGAGGCCGGACGCCGCATCGCCGTGCTCGGCGAGATGCTCGAGCTCGGCGAGACCAGCCGCGACGCGCACCACGAGATCGGGACGTACGCCGCCGCCCGGGCCGACCTGGTCCTCACCGTCGGCGAGGCCGCCGCGGTCATCGCGGACGGCGCGGGGGAGAGGGCCCGGGCTCTCCCTGACAACGCCGCCGCGATCGACTGGTTGCGGAGCCACCTCGCCCCCGGCGACGTGGTGCTCGTCAAGGCCTCACGCGGAGCCCACCTCGACCAGGTCGCGGGGGCGCTGAGCTGAGATCTGGCGGCGACGGCGCCACCAGGGCCACGACAGGATCGCGGCCACGGTGGCGCCGCCGGCGTTGAGGATCACGTCGTCGACCGAGGAGACCCGGCCGATCGGCAGCACGTGCTGCAGGACCTCGATCGACACCGAGGCCGCGGTCGCCAGCACCAGGACCCGCCACACCGAGCGCAGCGCCGGGAAGCGGATGGGGCCGAAGAAGCCCAGCGCGGCGAAGATCAGCAGGTTGCCGACCAGCCCGACGGGTCCCATCGTCGCCATGTCCTCGAAGGGCACCAGGCTCACGTTGCCCGACAGGATGCCGTTGTTGCCCGGCAGCAGGGTCAGCAGCACACCCGGCACGGTGCCGTAGACGATGGCGACCTCCGCCAGCGAGTGGCGCCAGGCCCTCGGCCAGGCGACCCCGAAGATCCGGCGCAGCACCGCCAGCACCGGAACTGCCAGCACTGCTACCGGAAACGCCAGCATCGTCAGCAGGACGACGCCCGTCTCGGTCAGCGTGCCCGATTCGTTCACGATCATCCCAGTCCCTCATTCCCTCGTTCTCCGGAACCTAGCTGCCGGAGCCAGTCGTTCCCTGAGCACTCGCTGTGTCCTTGCTGTGTCAGCGGGCCCGCCGCCTCATGTAGAGGTCGAAGGCGCGGTAGACGATCGGCCGCAGCGGCAGGTCCCACTCGCCGACGTACCTCACCGCCTGTCCGCCGGTGCCGACCTTGAACTGGATCAGCCCGACGTGCGGGTCGTCGGCGGACAGGGTCGGGGTGATGCCGCGCAGGTCGTAGACGTCGCAGCCGGCGGCCAGGGAGTCGCGGATCATCGCCCACTGGCAGGCGTTGGAGCCGCGTACGTCCCGCTTCTCGGTCGAGGAGGCGCCGTAGACGTACCAGGCGTGGGTGCCGACGCGGACGTAGATCGTCGCGGCCACCAGGTCGCCGTCGTGACGGGCGAGGTAGAGCCTGATCCGCCCGGGATCCTCGGACGCCAGCGCCGTGAACATCTTCTCGAAGTAGGCCAGCGGCCGCGGCGTGAAGTGGTCCCGCTCGGCGGTGTGGACGTAGAGGTCGTGGAACGCCTTCAGGTCCTCGCCACCGGCGGAGGTGGTGACCTCGACGCCCGCCTTGGCGGCCTTCTTGATGTTGCGCCGCCAGAGCTGGTTCATCCCGGCGAGCACGTCGTCCTCGGACCGGGCGGTCCCGTCCGGGTGCCGCAGCGGGATCTCGTAGGTGAACTGCGGCTGCCCCGCACCGAACCCGTCCTCGGGGTTCTGCGGGATCCAGCCGGAGTCGCGCAGAAAGCGGGTCACCTCGGCGCCGACCGGATCGGGCCGCCCCGGGAGGTCGGTGAGCCGCAGGACGTCGGGGTCGGCGATGCCCGCCTTGACCTGCGCCGCGTCCCAGGCGCCGGTGGGCACCGGGGGAGCGACCCGGATCGCGAACGCGCCCTGCGAACGCAGGTAGGCGACCAGCGGCGGGAACCAGACGGTGAGCGCGCCGGCCCAGTCGATGTCGGGACCCCACGGCAGGTAGGCCAGCGTGTAGCCCAGCCTCGGGACCGGCCGGTGCAGCACCAGCCCGGTCCCGGCGAGCCGGTCGCCGGCGTACCAACCCAGCGACTCGCTGCGCCACTCGGTCTTCACCTCGGCCCAGGCGGGGGTCTGCAGGAAGCTGACCGATCGCCGCGACCGGACGTGGTCGAGGTGCTCGGCGGACGTGATCGGTCGGACAGTGAAGGTCACCGTGCCAGTCAATCCGGGCCGATGTCGTCAGGGCGTATGGCCTTTCGGATACGTCGGCGATATGTCATCAACCTAGGATCAGAGCATGCGGGTGCTGGTGGTCGAGGACGAGCCGTTGATGGCTGGAGCGATCCGGGATGGGCTGCGGCTGGAGGCGATCGCCGCCGACATCGCCGGCGACGGTGACACGGCGCTGGAGCTGTTGAGCGTCAACGCCTACGACATCGCCGTGCTCGACCGCGACATCCCCGGGCCCTCGGGGGACGAGGTCGCCAAGCGGATCGTCGCCTCCGGCACCGGGATGCCGATCCTGATGCTCACCGCGGCCGATCGCCTCGACGACAAGGCCTCCGGGTTCGAGCTCGGCGCCGACGACTACCTGACCAAGCCGTTCGAGCTGCGTGAGCTGGTGCTGCGGCTTCGAGCGCTCGACCGGCGGCGCGCGCACAACCGGCCACCGGTGCGGGAGATCGCCGGCCTCAGGGTCGACCCGTTCCGGCGCGAGGTCTACCGCGAAGGCCGCTACGTGGCGCTGACCCGCAAGCAGTTCGCGGTGCTCGAGGTGCTCGCCGGCGCCGAGGGCGGCGTGGTCAGCGCCGAGGAGCTCCTGGAGCGGGCCTGGGACGAGAACGCCGACCCCTTCACCAACGCCGTACGCATCACCGTCTCCGCCCTGCGCAAACGTCTGGGCGAGCCGGCGATCATCGCCACCGTGCCGGGCGTCGGATACCGGATCGATGTCGATTCCTAGACGTCCCGGGATGAGCGTCCGGCTCAAGCTGACGCTCAGCTATGCCGGGGTCATCGTGGTCACCGGGGTGCTGCTGCTCGCGGTCGTGTGGGTCTTCCTGCTGCGCTACGTCCCCGACGGGGTGTGGATGGAGTGGCCGCAGCAGCCGGGGAGGCCGAGTGCGCCCTTCGTGCCGAACCGCTCCGACCTCGAGCGGGCCTTCGCTCCGCGGGCGGCCACGATGATGGGGTTCCTGGTTGTGTTCGGGCTGGTGGGAGGCTGGATCCTCGCCGGTCGGATGCTGGCCCCGCTGACGAAGATCACCGAGGCCACGCGTACGGCCGCGGATGGGTCGCTCTCGCACCGGATCGCGCTCGCGGGCCCCGGCGACGAGTTCCGTGAGCTCGCCGACGGCTTCGACGACATGCTCGCGAAGCTCGAGTCGCAGGTGGCCGAGCAGCAGCGGTTCGCGGCCAACGCCTCCCACGAGCTGCGCACCCCGCTCGCCATCACGCAGACGCTCCTCGACGTCGCGACCA
The DNA here is from genome assembly GCF_042801335.1 of Nocardioides sp. NPDC057577. Lineage (NCBI taxonomy): Bacteria > Bacillati > Actinomycetota > Actinomycetes > Propionibacteriales > Nocardioidaceae > Nocardioides > Nocardioides sp. NPDC057577. The sequence goes on from NZ_JBHVGB010000054.1 coordinate 30,866, forward strand.
AGGACCCCAACCGCGATGTCGACGAGCTCCTCGACCGGCTGCGCCTGATCAACTCCCGCGCGATCGACCTCACCGAGGCACTCCTCGTGCTCAGCCGCGCCGACCAGCGCTCCTTCGTCCGTGAGCCGGTCGACCTGTCGCTGGTCGCCGAGGAGGCGGTCGAGGCACTCCTGCCGCTGGCCGAGCGGCGTGGGGTGCGGATCGAGACCTCCGGCGACCAGGCGTCGGTCAGCGGGTCGCCCGCCCTGCTGCTGCAGGTCGCGACCAACCTGATCCACAACGCGATCGTCCACAACCTGCCCGAAGACGGGTCGGTGTCGGTCACCGTCGCCGCCCACGAGAAGAGCGTGGTCCTCACCGTGGCCAACACCGGCGAGGAGCTCTCCCGCGAGCTGGTCGCCACGCTCACCGAGCCGTTCCAGCGAGGCACCCAGCGCATCCACGGCGACCAGGCCGGTGTCGGGCTCGGCCTGGCGATCGTCAAGAGCATCACCCGTGCCCACGACGGCAACCTCGCCGTCCTCGCCCGCCCCGGCGGCGGCCTCCGCGTCTCGGTCGAGCTGCCCGCGGCGTCGGGGTTGTGAAGCTGAGAGTGGCCTATAGGTCACTCTC
>NZ_JBHVGB010000055.1:0-31313 GCF_042801335.1 Nocardioides sp. NPDC057577
CCCGCGCCCCGCGGCGGGGGGGGCGGGGGGCGGCAGTGTGGGCCGTTACGGGCGGGGGGGGCGGGTGTTCCCCCCGCCCCCCCCCCACGGAAGGTGGTCAGGGACGCCAGTACGGATCCCGGCCGATGAAGCCGAGGAGCTGCTCCTGAGGGGTGGCGTCGGCGGGGACATCGACGCGCGGGCCGAACTGGCCGGAGGCGCGCATGGCGTCCTCCATGGCAGCCGCACCGGCCAGCATCGCCGAGGCGCGTTCGGCGCCGAGGTCGAAGTCGCGCCCCAGGGCGCGGGACAGGTCCCAGGAGTGCATCCAGATGTCGGGCGTGTAGATCTCCGAGAGCGCCTCGTCGAGCGGCTTGTCGCCCATGTGTGGGTTGGAGATCATCCGGTCGGCGGGATCGTCGAAGAGTTCCTGGATGTCGGCGGTGTGGGTCTTCCAGGCGGCCACCGGGTCCGCGGCGACGTCGAGCGGCGCGAGATCCACGCCGGCCGATCCCTGCAGGAACCCACGCGACCATTCGACCAGATGCGAGACCACGTCGAGCGCGGTCCAGGCCGCCACCGGGCTGGGGCGGGCCCAGTCCTCGGCGGCGGCGGAGCCGACGATCTCGGAGAACCGGGCCGCGTCGTACGCGTGCTGCTCGCGCAGGCTCAGTCCGGCGGAGCTCATGAGAGCTCCGCGAGGAGCTCGTCGAGCTGCTCGTAGCCCTGGACGACGCCCTGGTCCATGCCGCTGGCCATGATCGCGGCCTGGGTCTCGAAGGACTCCACGACACTGAGGCCGGTCAGCCGGGTGCGGCCGCCGGGGAGCGGCTCGAGGGTGAGGTACTCCAGCGAGGCTCCGTCGGGGGCGCCGCGCCAGGTGAAGGTCTGCACGATGCGCTCGTTCTCGCGCACCTCGTGGAAGCTGCCGAAGAACTGGAACTCGTCGTCGTCCCGCTCGCCGGTGTAGGCCCAGGAGCCGCCGGTGCGGAAGTCCCATGTGGTGATGTTCATCCCGACGTCGCGGGGCCCGAGCCACTTGGCGTACAGCTCCTTCTCGGCGTGGGCGCGGAAGACGAGCTCCGGCGGAGCGTCGAACTCTCGGACGATGGTGATCGTCGGGGCGTCCTTGGAAGCCTCGATCGTGGTCTCGTGCTTCGTGGTGGTCATGATGCGTCCTCTTCTCTGGCTGGTTCTCTGGTTGGTCGGTCTTCCTGCATCTCGGCGAGCAGTGCGTCCAAGCGCTGATAGCGCTCCTCTGCCTGCTGTTGATATCTCTCGATCCACTTGGTCATGAGGTCGAACACCTCCGCTTCGAGGCGTACCGGAGCGCGCCGCGACTCCCGGCTCACCAGGCCGGCGTCCTCGAGCACCTTGAGGTGCTTGGAGACCGCCTGGAGGCTGACGTCGTACGGCGCCGCCAGCTCGCCGACGGTCGCGTCGGCCGACGAGAGCCGGGCGACCAGGTCGCGCCGGGTCGGGTCCGCCAGTGCCGCAAAGACTCGGGAGAGTCTGTCCTCGCTCATCCGCTACTCCTCAACCATTTGGTTGATAACGAGGCTAGATTGCCGCGCGGACCTTTGTCAACCACTTGGTTGAGTAACTTGCTTACCGGAAAACATTCCCCGGGGGACATCGGTTGCGGCACCATGTTTCTCAGCCACGACGGCTCTCAGTGCACGTTCCTCCTCGGGAAAGGCCCTAGCCCCATGAGTCCTTCGCGCCGCAGATCCATGAGAGTGACCGCGATTGCCGCCGGTCTCCTCCTCGCCATCTCCCTCTCCCCGACCCAGTCCGCCGGCGCCGCCGAGAAGGACGATCGCCATCTCACCCAGAAGGCGAAGTCCCACGGCGTGACCCTCGAGCACGGGGCGTACGTCGGCTGGTCGACGCCCGGCTCGGACGCCAAGGGCGGCACCAGGAACGCCCCGCCGATCAGCGCCCAGGCGACCGTCAGCGGCATCGACGTCTCCGGCCACCAGGGCAACGTCGACTGGGCCTACTGGTGGGGCCAGGGGAAGCGGTTCGCCTACATCAAGGCGACCGAGGGCACCTACTACAAGAACAGCACCTACTTCCCGCAGCAGTACAACGGCTCCTACAACCAGGGCTTCATCCGCGGCGCCTACCACTTCGCCAACCCGTCCGACTCAGGCGGCGCGGCGCAGGCCGACTACTTCGTCAACAGCGGCGGGGGCTGGTCGGCCGATGGGAAGACGCTCCCGGGGGTGCTCGACATCGAGTACAACCCCTACTCCGGCGGCACCTGCTACGGCCTCTCCCAGGCATCGATGCGCTCGTGGATCGCGGCGTTCCTGGACCGCTACCGCGCCCGCACCGGCCGTGACGCGGTCATCTACACGACCACCGACTGGTGGACGACGTGCACCGGCAACACCTCGCAGTTCGCCAGCGCCCACCCGCTGTGGATCGCGCGCTACGCCAGCACGCCGGGCACCCTGCCGGCAGGCTGGGGCTACTACACCTTCTGGCAGTACACCTCCTCGCCGTTGGACCAGAACACGTTCAACGGCGCGTACGACCGCCTCCAGGCGCTCGCGCGGGGGTGACCCTCCGGGGTGGACCCCCGGTCCTCACAGACCCAGCTGGGTCTTCCAGGAACCGAGGACCGGGGTCCACTCGAAGACGCGGCGCTCCTTGATCAGCCCGACCGCGAGGAACGGGTCGTCGTCCACGGCAGTCTCGACCGCCGCGATCTCGCCCGCGAAGACGAGCAGTCCGGAGCCGTCGGAGGTGGGACCGGAGAGCACCAGGTTGTCCTGGTCGGCGAGAAACCCGCGATGGGCGTCGAGGTGCTCGGCGCGTACGTCGGGGAGGTCGTTGTAGGCGTACAGAACCGCGACGAGGGCCATCAGAGGTCAGCCCCGTCCGCGAGACGTACGTAGCCACGCTCGGCCGGGATCAGCGCCGCCGCCTGGGTGTCGAAGATGCCCGAGCCGGCCTCGGAGTAGACCCGGTCGTGGATCGCGACGGTGCTGGACGCGCCGACGGAGCGGGCGAAGTCGATCAGCTCGCTCGATCGCGCCCACGGCGCGGAGACGGGCAGGAAGAGTACGTCCACGGCCTGGCCGGGGCCGTCGAGTGCATCGCCCGGGTGGAAGAGAGTCTGCTCGCCCGCGGTGATCAGGTAGCCCGAGTTGTCGAAGTGCGGCAGGTCGGCGTGGATGACCGCGTGCTTCTCGTTGACCGCGGTGACCGGGAGTCCGGCGTCGAACGACTCACCTGGCTTCACCACCGTGGTCCGCTCGTGGACCCCCGGGGCCGTCTTCAGGATCTGCGCCGCGACCGCGCCGATGGTGTAGACGGGAGCTTCGTTGGCCTCCAGGAGGGCGGGGCTGTAGTGGTCGGGGTGCTCGTGGGTGATCAGCACCGCCGTCGCGCCGTCCAGCGCCTCGGGCTGGGTGAACACGCCCGGATCGACGACCACCACCGCCCCGTCGTGCTCGATCCGGACACAGGCATGGCCGAACTTCGTGATCCTCATGCCGCCGAATCTATCGCGCGGCCTCTAGACGTCGGAGCGGACCATGTTGGCGAGCCACAGGCCGAGGAAGACCGGAAGGAGTACGCCCCAGCCCATCTGCACCGCGGAGTCCTCGGGCAGCGCGACCACACCGATCACGGCGATGGCGCTCGGCAGCGCCCCCGAGACGATCGCGATCCCGATCTCGACGGCGGGACGGTTGCTCCGGGAGTAGGCGAAGTAGAGGCCCATCGCCGCGGCAGCCACGGCGAAGAGGATCGTCAGGACCGCAGCGATGACGAGCAGCCGGTAGGCGCCTGGTGCGTCGTCGGGGCGGTCGGCCAGCCAACTGATGGATGACCAGAAGCCGTAGCTGTCCCCGTCCTCGCCATCGTCATGGACGATCCGATAGGCCGGGACCGAGATCATCGCCACGATCAGGACCGGGACCATGAGCAGCTGTGTCCGCGCCAGCCGGTCGGCGTTCTCCTCTCCCTCGCGCAGGGCTGTGCGGATGAGGCCGTCCGAGTTCTCCATGAACGGAGGTTAGGACAGTGCGTCCCGAATCGGGACGAACTTGGCCTGGGTCTCGGCCAGCTCGGTCTCCGGGTCGGAGCTCGCCACGATGCCGCAGCCGGCGAAGAGGCGGGCGGTGCGGTCGTCGATCATCTCGGCCGTACGCAGCGCGATGCCCCACTCGCCGTCGCCGGTGGCGTCCATCCAGCCGACCGGGCCGGCGTAGCGGGCGCGCTCCATCGACTCGATCTCGGCGATGAGTGCGACGGCATCCTCGCGCGGGGTGCCGCCGACCGCCGCCGAGGGGTGCAGGGCGGCGGCCAGATCGAGCGAGCTGACCCCGTCGCTGGCCACGCCGGTGATGTCGGTGGCCAGGTGCATCACGTTGGGGAGCTTCAGCACGAACGGCGCGTCGGGCACGTTCATCGAGGAGCAGTGCGGCTCCAGCGCATCGGCGACCGACCTGGCGGCGTACTCGTGCTCCTCGAGGTTCTTCGAGGACTCGGCCAGCGAGGCGGCGAGCGCGTCGTCGAGGTTCTCCTCGCCGGTCGGCCAGATCGTGCCCGCGAGCACGCGGGAGGTGACCAGGCCGCGCTCGCGGCGGACGAGCAGCTCGGGGGTCGCGCCGAAGAGGTCGTCGACGTGGAACGTCCAGCAGGTCGGGTACGCAGCCGCCAACTTCCGCAGCACGGCGCGGATGTCGATCGGGGCGCTGGCCGCGGCGAGCAGGTCGCGGGCGAGGACGACCTTGTCGAGGTCTCCGTCCTGGAGCCGGGCGACGGCATCGGCGACGATCCGCATCCAGTGCTCGCCGTCGACGTACGCGTCGGCGAAGACGACGTCGCGCGGCGCCTCCGGCTCCGGCGTCGGAGTCAGTGCAGGAGGGGGCACCGCGGCCGGACCGACGGTGGTCACCCAGGCGACGTCGCCGCGCTTTCCGACGACGACCGCGGGCACCTTGAGCACGGAGAATCCCGGCAGGTCGGCGAAGGCGAAGGAGCCGAAGCCGACCAGGCCGGTGCCGGGCTCGCGCACGGGATCGGAGACCGTGGAGATCGCCGCCAGCTCCTCGAACCACTTGGCCGCGTGCGCGAAGCGCTCCGGTCCGGACGTACGGATCTCGGCGGCGGTGCCCCAGCCGACCAGGCCCTCACCGTGGCGGACCCATGACAGAACGCGCCGGCGGGCGGGCAGCAGCGCGAGCAGGTCGTCGAGAGTCTCCGACCCGGCATCGAGGGCCACGGTGGTGGCTACCAGGGACTGCTGCTCAGACTCATGTTTTTCGGGGTCCCTACGGCGCCCGGAGCGAAGCGAGGACGTCGTGGGGTGGTTACTCACGCCCCCAGCGTATCGGCGTGGTGTCGGCGAGGACGAGTCGAAGTGATGTATGGCATCCGCCCCAGTTGCCATACATCACCATGTGGGTTGTAGCGTGCGCTTGCGTGAGTACCAACAAAGAGCAGTCGTTCATCGCAGAGAACGGCATCACCCTCGGCATCATCGCCTTGGCCCTCTTCGTCGTGCTGGGCGTTGGCCTGCCGCGGTGGGTTGGCGACTCCGACTCCCACTCGGGGGTGAAGATCACGCTCCCGGAGACGCTGTCGGGCGGCTACAAGCCGGCGGACGAGAAGTCCTCCTACGACCTCGACGTGATCAAGAAGCAGGGTGCGTCCGAGGAGCAGCTGGACCTGTTCATCAAGCAGAACGCCGCCAGCTCGAAGACCGAGGACCGCAACGTGTCCGACGCGCTCGGGTTCTCGATGGCCTCGCGCACCTACATCACCAAGGACATGGCGAAGTCCGTGATGATCCGTGCCTTCGCCGGTGACGGCAGCGCCTACTACGGCGGTGGCGAGGTCTCCAAGGTGGGCGACAACGTCTGCTACTCCAGCGCCGACCAGTCGACCGGTCAGACCCAGGCGACCTGCTCGCACGCGTCCGACGACCTGACCGTCCAGGCGACCGCTGCCTCGAAGAAGGACGCGGCGAAGTACGCCGACGAGATCTTCGAGAAGCTCGCCTGAGTTCGGTCCCGGACGCATACCCGAGACAGAATCAGCCCGTGACCCGAGCAGATCTGGACAAGCAGCCCGGCGAGGTCCGTCGGATGTTCGACGCCGTGGCCAAGCGCTACGACGTGACCAACGACGTGCTCTCGCTCGGCCAGGACCGACGCTGGCGACGCGAGGTCATCAAGGCCGTCGCCCCGAAGCCGGGCGAGCTCGTGCTCGACCTGGCCGCCGGCACCGGCACCTCGTCCCAGCCATTCCTGGACGCAGGCGCGTCCGTGGTGCCGACGGACTTCTCGATCGGGATGCTCCAGGTCGGCAAGCAGGCCAGGCCCCACCTGCCGTTCACGGCCGGCGACGGCACCCGGCTGCCCTATCGCGACGGCACCTTCGACGCGGTGACGATCTCGTTCGGTCTGCGCAACATCGTCGACCCGGCGGCCGGTTTGCGTGAGCTGCGCCGGGTCACCCGCCCCGGCGGCCGGATCGTGGTCTGCGAGTTCTCGCACCCGACCTGGAAGCCGTTCCGGACGGTCTACGTGGAGTACCTGATGAAGGCGCTCCCGCCGGTCGCGCGGGCGGTATCGTCCTCCCCGGACGCGTACGTCTATCTCGCTGAGTCCATCCGGGCATGGCCCGACCAGGCAGGTCTCGCCGACATGCTCTCCTCAGCGGGGTGGCAGTCGCCGACCTGGACGAATCTCTCGGGTGGAATCGTCGCACTCCATCACGCAACCGCCTGATCTCTGCGAAAGTTCAACTATGACCTCCACGTTGCCATGGGACGGGATCTTGATGCCTCGCGAGGCCTACGGGCCCGCCGCGGTCAAGGCCAGGGATTCGCTCACCGACGCGGCCGCACAGGGTGACTGGCGCCGCGCGCTCTCGCAGGTGCGCAACGACTACACGGTCGGCGTCAACACCTGGAAGATCGGCGGTGAGTCGATGTTCACGCCGCTCCACCACGCCGCCTACCTCGGTGCGCCGCGGGAGACCGTCCAGGAGCTGCTCTCGCTGGGTGGGGTCAGGTCGCTGCCCACCGCCCACGGCGAGACGCCCTACCAGCTCGCCAAGCGACGCGGTCACGAGCACCTGCTCGACATGCTCGACCCCTACTTCCGTCCCGGCACCCCGCTCGGCGACAACCTCGAGAACGTCAACCTCCACGTGAACACGACGCTCGCCGAGCTGACCGCCGAGTTCCGCGGCGAGCACCAGCTGCGTACGTTCGACGTCCGGCTCATCTCCGAGGAGGGCGGCCCCGACGAGGCCTGGTTCACCGCCCCGGGGATGTACGGCGGCATCCGGATCGGCATGTTCTGGGGTCGTGCCCACCTGGAGTACAACTCCCGGATGGGCGACTCCTACGCCGTCGTCGGCCCGGAGGGATCGGCCTACGTGGCCCGCTCCAAGCGCGCCCTCCCTGTCCGGTAGCTGTACGCGGCATGCGATCGTCGTCCCATGGATGACTCGCCTGCCGACCTGATCGCCGACCAGAACCCGCTCCCGGACGAGATCGACGGAAGGCTGCGGGCCCAGCTGGAGTTCATCGCCGAGGCCGACAAGCTCAAGACGATCCTGCGTGCCTCGCCGCTGGCCGCGGCCGACCGCCGTGAGAACGACGCCGAGCATTCCTGGCACCTGGCGCTGATGGTGCTGCTGCTCGCCGAGTACGCCGACGAGCCCATCGACGTCGGGCACGCGATCAAGCTCGTGATCATCCACGACATGATCGAGATCTACGCCGGCGACAGCCCGGTCTTCGACCCGGCCGCGGTCGTCGACCAGGTCGAGCGCGAGATCGCCGCCGCCGAGCGTCTCTTCACGATGCTGCCGCCAGACCAGGCCGGCGAGATCCGGGCGCTGTGGGACGAGTTCGAGGCCGCCTCGACGCCCGAGGCGCGCTTCTGCAAGGCCATGGACCGCCTCGAGCCGATGCTCCTCAACTGGCTCAACCGCGGTGGCACCTGGAGCATGCCCGGTGCCACCGAGTCCCGCGTCCGCGCCCGCGAGGCCGGCGTCGTCGCCGCCTCTACCACCCTCGGTGAGGCCACCGACGCCATCGTCCGTGCCGGGCTCGCCAAGGGCTGGATCCGTCCCGATCCCGACTGAGTGAAGCTTCCCGTATCCGGGACGAGGGTCACCTCTGGCGAGTGCGTCGTTGCTGGATAGGGTGCGCCCTCATGACCCCCACCGCCGATGAACTCTCTGTGACCTGGATGCCAGCGGCCGCCGACCGGCGTCGTCTTGCCGTGGCGCTGGCGATCACGACGGCGACGAACTGGCGCATGTGGGCCGTGCTCATGGCAACGTCGGTCGTCAGCATCCTCGTGCTCGGCCTTGTCTTCGGAGACAGCTGGAAGCCGGTCACCATCATCAGCTATCTCGTTGCGGTCGCCGTGTTGGTACCGATGCTGATCCTCGTCCCTTCGCTGATGGCACTACGTCGCTATCGGCCCAGCGAACCAGTAACGGCGGGCGTGATCGACGGCGAGTTCCGGGTCGTCTCATCGAGGGCTACCGTCGCGATTCCGCTGGTTCGCGTGAGTGGCGTATCGACGCGCCGCGGCATCGTGACGCTACGCACTACGCGTCCTGCCGGGATGCTCCTGATTCCCAGCCAGCTGATCTCTGCGGGGGTCTACGAGCTGCTGTCAGCAAGCGAGGCGTCAGGTGACGCATCACCGGCGCAGTCGGTGATTGCGGCCCGGGACGGTCTGCGGGAGGTGACGGTGACGCGCGCGCTTCAGTGGCATCTGACCTTCGCCTCGGCGAGGTTGGCCTTCAGGTGGTGGTCGCGCGTACTCATCGGTCTGTTGGTGGCGTTCGCGCTGCTGCTCGTCTGGATCACCGGCGACTGGACGGCATTTGTGCGGATCGCCTTGCCACTCACCCTTGTCTTTCCCATGCTGGTGCTCCCGCGACACCTCGCCACGTGCACGACCTGCCCCGCAGGAAGCGTGATCAGCGGTGCCTACGGACCCGGGTTGACGCTCCGTACGCCGTCGAACATGCTCAGCATCACCGAGTCTGATATCGCGCGCCGACTGGTCACTCGTCACGCGGTCGCGTTCAAGATCGGTCCGACGATCATCTCCGTGCCGCGTACGTTCGGTGATCGGTAACTTCGCGAGGCTTCCACCATCGAACGAACCTCAACATTCCCTCTGGGGTATCCAGTACGCTGCTGCGACCCTGAACTGCGGGATGCCAAGGAGCCCTTCGTGGATGTGGATGTGGTGCCGGGCTCGGTGACGGACTGGACCGTGACGGTCGACGATCAGCGTCGGCTGAAGCGAGCCGTGGTCAGGGCTCAGTTGGCGACCCCGGGATTCTGGATCACCTTGGTGGCGATGCCGCCGATCTTGACCGGGGTCTATCTGTGGGCCTGGGGCACACCGATCGATCATCTTTCGTTCGATGTCGAGCTGAAGCTGACCGTGGCGGCGACGGTCGCTCTCCAAGTTCTCCTGGGGGTAGCTGGAGTCCAGTCCGTGCGCAGCCGGGTCGAGAGCGACTTCCCGGTCGGTTCCACGTTCACGTCCTGGGCGACGAAGACCGGTCTGGGGGTGCGTACGCCCAATCGCCTCGCCTTCTACCCATGGTCGCGGCTCACTCAGGTCGATCAGGGATCGGTGGTCGTGCGGTTCCGGCAGGGGCTCGGCCGGTTCAGACTGCACGTGCAGGCGTCTCTTCTGGCTGGGCCAGAGGAGGTTTCGAAGTCGTTGGACTTCCCGGTCCAGCTGATCGGGCAGGGCATCGCTCGGGAGCTGGCGATGAGGTCAGGTCCGTCTGCGGAGCCGGCGCGTTCAGGCGATTCAGTCGTGATCGATCGAGCGCTTCACCAGCGGCTCAGCCGCGGCTGGATGCGGGAGCAGATGGGATGGTCGAGGTGGGCGTTTCCGGCCCTGGCGGCTTTCCAATGCGCGACCAACCTGATCGACGGCTCCTACCGGCCGGTGATCGTCTGGATGCTGATCCTGCTGGTCTACACGGTGAGTGGACTGCGCGGAGGGCGGGGCCCGATCTCCGCCATGTATCCGGTCGGCGCGATCGTCGTCGGCTCGGTGGGCGAATCTGTCCTGATCCAGGGTCCGTGGGGAAGTGTTGCCTGGCATTGTGGCTGGCTCCGACAGGTCCGGGTGACCGAGCACATCGTGGCGTACAACGTTGTGCCGATCAGGCACCGCGGAGGACTCGCCAGCCTGGACAAGCGGATCGTCGTGATCCCTCGAGCCTTTCTCGACACGCCGACGCCGGCCGTCAGCGCCGAAGTCTGACCCGCCATGACGCCCGAAGCGCGCGCTTCTGCAAGGGACCTTGGTGCGCCCCGTGAGTTCCCCGCACATGCGGGGTTCTGGCGTGGTTGGGCCGGCGGCGTACGAAACTTCCGTGCATGTGCGGGGAAGTGGGGGCGGGGTCGCGGCTTCGGGAGGTCCCGCCCCCTGGTGTTCGGTACGCTTCGGCGACTTTGGGCCGCGAGGACGCTGAGGAGGGCCGCTCGTGGATGCGGATGTGGTGGCCGGCTCGGTGACGGACTGGACTGTCACGCTCGAGGATCAGCGTCGGCTCAAGCGGGCCTTGGTGGGGCTGCGGCTGCGGATGTGGGCGTACTGGATCCCGGGGTTGGTTCTGCCTGTGGTGGTGGCCAGCCTCTTTTGGCTCGGGATGCCAGATCCGGATCTGGGACTTGTCGGTGGGGCTGTCGAGCTGGCGATGACGGCCGTCCTCGGAGTCGCCGTCTTGGTGCTCCAGCTGGCGGCGCCCCTGTGGGGGCTGCGTCGCCAGGTGGAGCGCGAGTTCCCGGTCGGCGCCAGGCTCACGGCATGGACGACGCCCGCGGGCCTGGGCGTGCGTACGCTCAACCGACTCACCTTCTACCCGTGGTCGCGGCTGTCGCAGGTCGAGGTGGGTCCGGTGCTCGTGCGGTGTCGACAGGACGGTCCGAACACGCTGGTCATGCCGGCGTACCTTCCGACCGGGCCGGATGAGCTGGCGCGGTCGGTCGACTTCCCGGTCCAGTTGATCGGGCCGGAGATCAGGCGCGAGCTGGCTGAGAGAGCGGGCCGTACGCCTGTGGCGGCGCCGCTGGCGGGGGCTCCGATCGTCGTCGATCGGACGCTGCGGTGGCGGCTCGTCCGGGCACGGTTGCGGGCGCAGTTCGGCGCCTTGGCGTGGGTGCTTCCAGTCTGCTACGGCCTCAATGCCCTGCTCCAACTGGAGATCGGTTCCTTCTGGTCCGTGGCCTTCTGGGGCTTCATGGCCCTATTCATTCTGGTCACCTTGCTGCTCGTCGGTACGGGCCGCGTGTCGGGGATGTATCCCGTCGGTGCCACTGTCGTCGGGTCCGTGGGTGAATGGCTCGAGATCCAAGGGTCGTGGGGGAGCGTCGCCTGGCACAACACGTGGCTAAGGCAGCGCCGGACGACCGAGCACACCGTGGCGTACGAGATGGTGCCGGTCGGCCCCGATGGACAGCCAAGGTCCCAGACCAACGCCGGGAAGCGGTACGTCGTGATCCCCCGAGCCTTCCTCGATACGCCGGCGGAGGCCGTCAGCGCCGAAGTCTGAGCCGCGACGACACCCGAAGCGCGCTTCTGCAAGGGATCTTGGTGCGCCCCGCGAGTTCCCCGCACATGCGGGGTTCTGGCGTGGGTTGGGCCGGCGGCGTACGAAACTTCCGTGCATGTGCGGGGAAGTCGCGCGTAGTCGGTATCCACCTCCAAGAATCGGACCATCCCTCCGTGGGTATTCGGTACGCTGCGGCGACTTGATGGTGGGATGTTGAGGAGAGCCGCTCGTGGACGTGGTGCCGGGCTCGGTGACGGACTGGACCGTCACGATCGACGACCAGCGTCGGCTCAAGCGGGCGATGGTGAGGATGCGGCTGCGGAGCTGGGCCTACTGGGGCCTCGCGTTGGGTCTGCCCGTGTTGCTGACCGGCGTCTTCTGGTTCGGCATGCATGATCCGGATCTTGGTGCGGGACTCGTTGGCGAGGCCGTCGAACTCGGCATGATCGCCGCTGTCGGGGTCGTCTTTCTGGTGTCTTCGCTGGTGACGCCCCTGTGGACCGTCTCTCGCCGCGTGGAGCGCGAGTTCCCTGTTGGAGCCACTCTCGTCGCATGGGCTACGGAGAGCGGGTTGGGCGTACGTACGCTCAGGCGACTCGCCTTCTATCCCTGGTCGCGGCTGACGCAGATCGAGGTGGGGCCGGTGCTCGTGCGGTGTCGGCAGGATGGCACGAGGGCGCTGGCTGTACCGGCGTATCTTCCGGCCGGGCCTGATGAGGTGGCGCGGTCGGTCGACTTCCCGTCCCAGCTCATCGGGCCGGCGATCAGACGCGAGCTGACGGCGAGGGCAGGCCGGGAATCGGTGGAAACTCCGATGCTCGGGGAGCCGACCGTCATCGACCGTGCGCTGCGGTGGCGGCTCGTCCGGGCGTGGCTACGAGCGCAGTTCGGCATCACGACGTGGTTGCTTCTGGCTGTGTTCGCTCTCAACATCCTGCTACTACTGGCCGGTGGCTCCTACCGGATGGCGACCCTCTGGCTGGTGCTGGTGTTGCTCAACCCCCTCATCTGGCTGTTCTCCGGCGAGGGCCGGATGTCCGGGATGTACGCCGTCGGCGGCACCGTCGTCGGCTCGATGGGCGAGTGGCTCGAGGTCCAGGGACCGTGGGGAAGCGTTGCCTGGCCCCCTGGGTGGCTGAAACTGCGCCGGATGACCAAGCACACCGTGACGTACGAGATGGTGCAGGTCGGCCCCGATGGAAGGTTGACCGCACCTGCCAACCTCGACAAGCGGATCGTCGTGATCCCCCGAGCCTTCCTCGACACGCCGAAGGACGCCGTCAGCGCCGAAGTCTGACCCGCCACAACCCCGCCATGGCGTGGTTGTGCAAGCGTTTGCCCTCGGATGCTGGGTACTTTCGCGCCATGGCGGGAAAGTGCCCGCGCGCCATTTCGGCAACCCACTTGCATTCCGTCACAGGAGTGGCAGGATGTGAGTTGGCCCACATTGTGATTCTATTCACAAAGTCTCAAGAAGGGGTGGGCCGCTCAGGGTAGGAGGCGAGATGGAGCTCTACGTGCCGGTGCTCGCGTTGGCGGGACTGGCGACGCTCTTCGCGGTCGGTTCGGTGGTGATGAGCTCGGTCGTGGGACCGAGTCGCGCCAACCAGGCCAAGGCGGATCCCTACGAGTGCGGGATCGAGGCCACGCCACAAGCGCTGGGCGGTCGCTTCCCGGTGAAGTACTACATCACCGCGATGCTCTTCATCATCTTCGACATCGAGATCATCTTCCTCTACCCGTGGGCCGTCAGGTTCGACGCGATGGGATGGTTCGGCCTCGCGGAGATGGGCCTGTTCCTGCTGACGGTGTTCGTGGCGTACGCCTATGTGTGGCGCCGCGGCGGATTGGACTGGGACTGACATGGGTCTCGAAGAAAAGCTCCCGAGCGGGGTTCTGCTCACGACCGTCGAGGGCCTGGCGGGCTACTTCCGCAAGGCGAGCCTGTGGCCGGCGACGTTCGGGCTGGCCTGCTGCGCCATCGAGATGATGACGAGCGGCGGACCGAAGTACGACCTCGCCCGCTATGGCATGGAGGTCTTCCGGGCGAGCCCGCGGCAGGCCGACCTGATGATCGTGGCGGGCCGGGTGAGCCAGAAGATGGCGCCGGTGCTGCGCCAGATCTACGACCAGATGCCCGAGCCGAAGTGGGTGCTCGCGATGGGCGTCTGCGCCAGCAGCGGCGGGATGTTCAACAACTACGCGATCGTCCAGGGCGTCGACCACATCGTGCCCGTCGACATGTATCTCCCCGGCTGCCCGCCGCGTCCCGAGATGCTGATCGACGCGATCCTCAAGCTCCACGACAAGATCCAGGGCACCTCGCTGGGCGTCAACGCCGAGCGCGAGGAGGTCGCCAACGAGACCGCGGCGCTGCGCCAGCTGCCGCTGATCGACCAGACGGGACTTCTGCGGTGACCGAACAGCAGAACAGCGGCATGTTCGGCGTGAGCGACACCGGCGACACCAGCGGCTACGGCGGTCTCACCCGCCAGCACGCGATGCCGAGCCGCACCAGCGACGTCGGCGTGCAGCCCTACGGTGGCTGGTTCAAGGAGATCGCCGACGCTCTCGCCTTCACCGAGGCGGAGGCTGTCATCCACCGCGGCGAGCTGACCTTCCACGTACGCCGCGAGCGGCTGCTCGAGGCCCTGCAGGTGCTCCGCGACGAGCTGCGCTTCGAGCTCTGCTCGGGAGTGAGCGGGGTGCACTACCCCGATGACCAGGGCGCTGATGGTCAGGCCGGCGGTTTGCACGCGGTCTACCACCTGCTCTCGATGACCTACAACCGCCGGGTGCGGGTCGAGACCGCGGCTCCCGACGAGGACCCGCACGTGCCGAGCGCGGTGGCCATCTACCCGACGCTCGACTGGCACGAGCGCGAGACCTACGACATGTTCGGGATCGTCTTCGACGGCCACCCGGGCCTGACCAGGATCCTGATGCCCGACGACTGGCCGGGCCACCCGCAGCGCAAGGACTACCCGCTCGGTGGGATCCCGGTGGAATACAAGGGCGCGACGATCCCGCCGCCGGACACCCGGAGGAGCTACTCATGACGACCACAGAGGACGAGGGACGTACGTTCACCGTCACCGGCCAGGACTGGGACGAGCTGACCGACGCCCTCAAGGACGTCAAGGACGAGCGGATCGTCGTCAACATGGGCCCGCAGCACCCCTCGACCCACGGGGTGCTCCGGCTGATCCTCGAGCTCGAGGGCGAGACGGTCACCGAGGCGCGTGCCGGGATCGGCTACCTGCACACGGGCATCGAGAAGAACATGGAATACCGGTCCTGGACGCAGGGGACCACGTTCGTCACCCGGATGGACTACCTGTCCCCGATCTTCAACGAGACGGCGTACGTCCTCGGGGTGGAGAAGCTGCTCGGCATCGGTGCCGAGGTGCCGGAGAAGGCCGAGGTCATCCGGGTCCTGCTGATGGAGCTCAACCGGATCTCGTCCCACCTGGTGGCGATCGCGACCGGCGGCATGGAGCTCGGCGCGCTGACCGTGATGACGATCGGGTTCCGCGAGCGTGAGCTGTGCCTGGACCTGTTCGAGTTCATCACCGGACTGCGGATGAACCACGCCTACATCCGCCCCGGCGGCGTCGCCCAGGACGTGCCGGAGGGCACGGTGGCGCGGGTGAGCGAGTTCATCGAGCTGATGAAGAAGCGCCTGGCCGAATACGCGGCGCTGTGCAACGCCAACCCGATCTTCAAGGGTCGCCTGGAGCAGGTCGGCTACCTCGACCTGGAAGGCTGCCTGGCTCTCGGTCTGACCGGCCCCATCCTGCGGAGCACCGGCTATCCGTGGGACCTGCGCAAGACCCAGCCCTACTGCGGCTACGAGGACTACGACTTCGAGGTCATCACCTGGGACACCTGCGACTCCTACGGCCGGTTCCGGATCCGGCTGGCCGAGATGTGGGAGTCGCTGCGGATCATGGAGCAGGCGCTCAAGCGGCTCGCGGACCTCGACGGTGCGCCGGTCATGGTGGCCGACAAGAAGATCGCCTGGCCCTCGCAGCTCTCCGTCGGCCCCGACGGCCAGGGCAACTCCCTCGACCACATCCGCCACATCATGGGCGAGTCGATGGAGGCGCTGATCCATCACTTCAAGCTGGTGACCGAGGGCTTCCGGGTGCCTGCCGGCCAGGCGTACGTCGCGATCGAGTCGCCGCGCGGAGAGCTCGGTGCCCACGTGGTCAGCGACGGCGGCACCAAGCCCTACCGGGTCCACTTCCGGGACCCGTCGTTCACCAACCTGCAAGCCACGAGCGTGATGTCCGAGGGCGGCATGGTCGCCGACGTGATCGTGGCGATCGCGTCCATCGACCCGGTGATGGGAGGCGTCGACCGATGACGCTTGCTGCTGAGACCTACGACGAGCTGCGCGAGATCGCCGCTCGCTATCCCCAGGCCCGCTCCGGCCTGTTGCCGATGCTCCATCTGGTGCAGTCGGTCGAGGGCCGGGTCACGCCCGAAGGCATCCAGGCCTGCGCCGAAGTCTTGGGGCTGACTCCCGCCGAGGTGAGCGGGGTGGCGACCTTCTACACGATGTACAAGCGTCATCCCGTCGGCACCCACCACGTCGGCGTCTGCACCAACACGCTCTGCGCGGTGATGGGCGGCGACGAGATCTTCGCCTGCCTGCGCGAGAAGCTCGAGGTCGGCAACGACGAGACGACGGCAGACGGCAGCATCACGCTGGAGCACATCGAGTGCAACGCGGCCTGCGACTACGCGCCGGTGGTGATGGTCAACTGGGAGTTCTTCGACAACCAGACCCCCGAGTCGGCCTCGCAGCTGGTCGACGACCTGCGTGAGGGCCGCGAGGTCGTGGCCTCGCGCGGGGCGCGGATCACGAGCTGGCGCGAGGCCGAGCGGGTCCTCGCCGGCTTCGAGGACGGGCTCGTCGACGAGGGGCCCGCGGCCGGACCGGCATCGCGTGTCGGGCTGGAGCTCGCCCGCGAGCGAGGCTGGGCCGCGCCAGGCGATGCCCATGGTTCCGCCGATGTGCCGGAGCAGCTGCCCGAGGCTGTCGAGGTCGCCGACACCAGTCGCGCCGAGTCGGAGACGATCGCCGAGGAGGCGTCCGATGACTGACACCCTGACCCCGGTGCTGACCGCCAACTGGGCCGACGAGCGGGCCTGGACACTGCCCGCCTATGCCGAGCAGGGCGGCTACGACGCGCTCGATGTCGCTCTGGGGATGGCCCCCGAGGACGTACAGACGATGGTCAAGGACTCCGGGCTCCGCGGTCGCGGTGGGGCAGGGTTCCCGACCGGGGTGAAGTGGGGTTTCCTGCCGGCCCCCGACCCCGAGAACCCCAAGCCGCGCTACCTCGTGGTCAACGCCGACGAGTCCGAGCCGGGCACCTGCAAGGACATCCCACTGATGATGGCGAGTCCGCACACCCTCGTCGAGGGCGTGATCATCTCCTCCTACGCGATCCGCGCGGAGCGTGCCTTCATCTACGTACGTGGCGAGGTGCTGCACGTGATCCGGCGGCTGCGCGCCGCGGTGCGCGAGGCCTACGAGGCCGGCCATCTCGGCACGAACATCCACGGTTCCGGCTACGACCTCGAGCTGGTCGTGCACGCCGGTGCCGGGGCCTACATCTGCGGTGAGGAGACCGCGCTGCTCGACTCCCTCGAGGGGCGCCGCGGTCAGCCGAGGCTGCGGCCGCCGTTCCCGGCCGTCGCCGGTCTCTACGCGAGCCCGACCGTGATCAACAACGCCGAGTCGATCGCCTCGGTGCCCGCGATCGTGAAGAACGGCGCCGACTGGTTCGCCGGCATGGGCACCGAGAAGTCGGCCGGCGTCGGTATCTTCTCGCTCTCCGGCCACGTCAAGAAGCCGGGGCAGTACGAGGCACCGCTCGGCATCACGCTGCGCAAGCTGATCGAGCTGGCCGGGGGCGTACGCGACGGGCATGAGCTGAAGTTCTGGACCCCGGGTGGCTCCTCGACCCCGTTGTTCACCCAGGAGCACCTGGACGTGACGTTGGACTTCGAGGGGGTGCAGGCGGCCGGTTCGATGCTCGGCACCCGCGCGCTGCAGATCTTCGACGACAGCGTCTGCGTGGTGCGCGCGGTGCTGCGGTGGACGGAGTTCTACAAGCACGAGTCCTGCGGCAAGTGCACCCCGTGCCGCGAGGGCACCTGGTGGCTGGTGCAGGTGCTGGAGCGGCTGGAGAAGGGCGACGGGAAGCCCGAGGACCTCGATCTGCTGCTCGACCAGTGCGACAACATCCTGGGCCGCTCGTTCTGCGCGCTCGGTGATGGCGCGACGAGCCCGATCACGAGCTCGATCCAGTACTTCCGGGACGAATACCTGGCCCATCTGGAGCAGGGTGGCTGTCCCTTCGACGCCAAGAAGTCGACGGCATGGGCGGAGGCAGTGCAGTGAGCGAGCGACAGCGAGCGACGGTGAGCTTCATGCCGCCGCTTCCGTATTCTTCGACTTTCTCTACGGAGGCGGCGGCATGACCGATGTGACGCTCAAGATCGACGGCGCCGATGTGACGGTGCCCGCGGGCACGCTGGTGATCCGGGCGGCGGAGGAGGCCGGGATCGAGATCCCGCGCTTCTGTGACCATCCGCTGCTCGCGCCCGTCGGCGCCTGCCGGCAGTGCTTGGTCGACATCCCCGACGCCGGCAACGGCCGCGGCTTCCCGAAGCCGCAGGCCTCCTGCACGATCCCGGTCGCCGAGGGCATGGTGGTGGAGACGCAGAACTCCACGGCTGTGAAGGCTCAGCACGGGATCATGGAGTTTCTCCTGGTCAACCACCCGTTGGACTGCCCGGTCTGCGACAAGGGCGGCGAGTGTCCGCTGCAGAACCAGGCGATGTCCCACGGCCAGGGTGAGACCCGGTTCGAGGGCGTGAAGCGTACGTTCCCGAAGCCCATCAACCTCTCGCCCAACGTGCTGCTCGACCGTGAGCGGTGCATCGTCTGCCAGCGCTGCACCCGCTTCGCCGCGGAGATCCCGGGCGACCCGGGGATCGCGCTGATCCAGCGCGGCGCGCAGCAGCAGATCGGCATCGCCGAGGACAAGCCGTTCTCGTCCTACTTCTCCGGCAACGTCATCCAGATCTGCCCGGTGGGCGCCCTGACCTCGGACGACTACCGGTTCCGGGCTCGGCCCTTCGACCTGGTCTCGACGCCGGGTGTCGCCGAGCACGACGCCTGCGGCGCCGCGATCCGCGTCGACCACCGCCGTGGCAAGGTCATGCGCCGCCTGGCCGGCAACGACCCGGAGGTCAACGAGGAGTGGATCTCCGACAAGGACCGCTTCGGCTTCCGCTACGCCGTCCGCGACCGGCTCACCTCGCCGATGGTCCGTGAGGACGGCGAGCTCCGGCCGGCGTCGTGGCTCGAGGCCGTCGCCGTCGCCGCCGCCGGGCTGGCAGGTGCCGGCTCCGTCGGTGTGCTGCCCGGTGGACGGCTGACGCTGGAGGACGCGAAGGCGTACGCCGCCTTCGCCCGCGACACCCTGCGCACTCCCCACATCGACTTCCGTTCGCGGCCGCTGTCGGAGGAGGAGACGGGCTTCCTGCGCTCGCGCGTCGCGGGGACGAGCGTCACCTACGCCGACCTCGATGCCGCCGACCACGTCGTCCTGGCTGGCCTCGAGCCCGAGGACGAGGCCGGGACGCTCTTCCTGCGGTTGCGCAAGGCCAACCGCAAGGGTCTGCGGATCACCACCCTCAGCCCGTACGCCTCGGAGGGCTCCCGCAAGCTCGGAGCCGAGGTCGTCCTGACCGCTCCCGGTGCCGAGAAGGATGCGTTGTCGCAGGTCAGCGAAGTCACCGAGGCTTCGGTGATCCTGGTCGGCGAGCGGCTGGCGACCAGCTCCGGCGCCTACTCCGCCGCTGCCGAGCTCGCCGACCGCACCGGCGCGAAGCTCGCCTGGGTGCCGCGCCGTGCCGGCGACCGCGGCGCGGTGGAGGCCGACCTGCTCCCGGGCGAGGGCGGTCTCGACGCCGAGGCCATCGTCCGCGGCAACCTCGGCGCGCTGCTGGTTGCCGGCGTCGACCCCGCCGACACCGCCGACCCCGCCGCCTTCCTGGCAGCACTCGACCAGGCCGGTTTCGTGGTCAGCCTCGAGCAGCGGATCACCGCCGTGACCGAGCGCGCCGACGTCGTACTCCCGGTCGCCGCCGCCTCGGAGAAAGCCGGCACCTTCGTCACCTGGGAGGGCCGCCGTCGCCCGT
Organism: Nocardioides sp. NPDC057577; assembly: GCF_042801335.1. Classification (NCBI taxonomy): domain Bacteria; kingdom Bacillati; phylum Actinomycetota; class Actinomycetes; order Propionibacteriales; family Nocardioidaceae; genus Nocardioides; species Nocardioides sp. NPDC057577. Next base: position 19,786 of record NZ_JBHVGB010000055.1, read on the forward strand.
TCGAAAAGGTCTTCGACAAGCCCGCGGCTTACTCCGACGCCGAGGTCCTCGGGCACATCACCGCCGAGTTCGCACTTGTGGACGCCGAGTCCGTAGAAGTGGCGGACGAAAGTGTCGAATCGTCGCCCACAACTACCGACTCGGCTGCCACAACTACCGATTCGGTGGGGCTTCGCCTGGCGACGTGGCACCTGATGCTCGACAACGGGACGCTGCAGAGCGGTGACAAGGCCCTGGCGGCGACCGCCCGGCCCGCTTTCGTACGCCTCCCAGCAGCGCTCCACGCGGAGCTCGGTGATGTCGTGACGGTCACCGGCGACCGGGGGAGCTGGACGCTCCCGGCGCTGCCGGCCGAGATGGCCGACGGCACCGTGTGGGTGCCGACGAACAGCTTCGGGCGCGGCGTCTGGGCGGATCTGGCCTCGCCGGGCTCGACCGTCACCATCGAGGGAGCGCAGCAGTGAACGGGCTGGAGCAGTTCGGCCAGGACCCCTGGTGGATCATCGCGATCAAGGTCCTGCTCGTCTTCGTGGTCTGCGTCGTGCTGACGCTGTTCAACATCTGGTGGGAGCGCAAGGTCGTGGCCCGGATGCAGCACCGCATCGGGCCCAACCGGCACGGACCGTTCGGTCTGCTCCAGTCCCTCGCCGACGGCGTGAAGCTGGCGCTGAAGGAGGACCTGACCCCGGAGAAGGCCGACAAGATCGTCTTCATCACCGCGCCGGTCCTGGCGTGTGTGCCCGCGTTCGTGACGTTCTCGGTGATCCCGTTCGGGCCGGAGGTCAACTTCTTCGGCGTACAGACGCCGCTGCAGCTGACCGACATGCCGGTCGCGGTGCTGTTCGTGATGGCGATCGCCAGCATCGGCATCTACGGGATCGTGCTGGGTGGCTGGGCCTCGGGCTCGACCTACAGCCTCCTCGGGGGACTGCGAAGCAGCGCCCAGATGATCTCCTACGAGGTCAGCATGGGCCTGGCGCTCGTCACCGTCTTCCTGATGGCGGGCAGCCTGTCCACCAGCCAGATCGTCGCGGCCCAGGAGGACTGGTGGTTCGGCGCCCTGCTGCTGCCGTCCTTCCTGATCTACTGCATCTCGATGGTCGGCGAGACCAACCGCGCGCCGTTCGACCTCCCCGAGGCCGAGGGTGAGCTGGTCGGTGGGTTCCACACCGAATACTCCAGCCTGAAGTTCGCGCTCTTCTTCCTGGCCGAATACATCAACATGGCCACCGTCAGCGCGCTCGCCACGACGCTGTTCCTCGGCGGCTGGCGGGCCCCGCTCGGCCTCGGCACGGTGTGGGCCGGCGCCAACGAGGGCTACTGGCCGGTGCTGTGGTTCTTCCTGAAGATGTTCTTCTTCATCTGGGTCTTCATCTGGCTGCGCGGCACGCTGCCGCGGCTGCGCTACGACCAGTTCATGTCGCTCGGTTGGAAGGTCCTGCTGCCGGCGAGCCTCGCCTGGATCGTCGTGGTCGCGGTGATCAAGATGGCCGCGATCCAGGGCGGCTTCAGTCCCAACTGGATCCTCTTCGGCTTCGGTCTGGCCGCCACTGTGGTCGTCGTGCTCGGCTTCCTCAACCGGCTTCCGGAGAAGGAGGCTCAGGTCACCAAGCCGACCGGCGGCTTCCCCACGCCCATCCTGCCGCAGGGCGGGGCCGTGCGGGGCGCCGCGCAGCCACTGGTGTTCGGACCGCCGGCCGTGCCGACAGCCACCAACGGCGTACGCATTCTTCCCTCTCCTGAGGAGGCCAAGTGAGCAACGACGACCGCTCGTTCAAGGAGCGTTTCTGGGACCCGGTCAGTGGGTTCGCGGTGACGTTCGGGACCCAGTTCAAGAAGCCGGTCACCGAGCAGTACCCACAGCAGAAGGAGCCGACCGAGGAGCGATTCCACGGCCGACACCAGCTCAACCGGCACGCCGACGGGCTGGAGAAGTGCGTCGGGTGCGAGCTGTGCGCGTGGGCCTGCCCGGCCGACGCGATCTACGTCGAGGGTGCGCCCAACACCGAGGAGGAGCGCTACAGCCCCGGCGAGCGCTACGGCCGCGTCTACCAGATCAACTACCTGCGCTGCATCCTCTGCGGGCTGTGCATCGAGGCCTGCCCGACGCGGGCGCTGACGATGACCAACGAGTACGAGCTCGCCGACACCTCGCGCGAGAGCCTGATCTACGAGAAGCAGGACCTGCTCGCGCCGCTCGAGGACGGGATGGAGGCGCCTCCGCACCCGATGTTCCTCGGCAACGACGACTCCTCCTACTACGCACCGGAGCCCAAGGAGCCCATCCGATGAGCTTCGTGATCCTCGCCTCGGTCACGGTGATCGCGGCGATGGGCCTCCTGTTCGCGCGCAAGCCGGTCCACGCCGCACTGTCGCTGGCGGTCGTGATGATCGGCCTGGCGATGATGTACGCGATGCTGGAGGCGCCGTTCCTGTTCGCGGTGCAGATCGTGGTCTACACCGGCGCGATCCTGATGCTGTTCCTGTTCGTGATCATGCTGGTCGGAGTCGACACCTCCGACACCCTGAAGGAGACGATCGCGGGGCAGAAGGTGCTCGCCGTCGTCCTGGGGGTCGGGCTGGGCACGACGCTGATCGCGGGCGTCGGCCAGGCGAGCATCGCCACCATGCGCGGGCTGTCCAGCGCCAACGAGGGCGGCAACGTACAACGCCTCGCCGACCTCCTCTTCTCGCGCTACGTGATCGCCTTCGAGGCGACCAGTGCGCTGCTGATCACCGCCGCGATCGGCGCGATGGTGCTGGCCCACCGCGAGCGGATCGACCCGAAGCAGAGCCAGACCGACCTGGCCCAGAAGCGGGTCGCCGACTACGCGAAGAGCGGCAAGCACCTCGGCCCGCTGCCCCCACCGGGCACCTTCGCGCGGCACAACAGCAACGACACCCCGGCGCTGCTGCCGGACGGGTCGCAGAGCACGAAGTCGGTCCCGGCGATCCTCGCCGGTGGTCGCGCAGACGAAGGAGAGGACGAATGACAGACAACACGACGGCGTACGTCATCTTGTCCGCCATCCTCTTCACGATCGGCACGATCGGCGTGCTGACCAGGCGAAACGCCATCGTCGTCTTCATGTGCGTCGAGCTGATGCTCAACGCGGCCAACCTGGCGCTGGTGGCGTTCAGCCGGATGCACGGCAACCTCGACGGGCAGGTGACCGCGTTCTTCGTGATGGTCGTCGCGGCCGCTGAGGTGGTCGTCGGGCTGGCGATCATCATGACCATCTTCCGCACCAGAAACACGGCTTCGGTCGACGAGCCAAGGATGCTCAAGTGGTAACTCCTGTCGAGGCCAGCGGCGTCTTCTCGCTGATCTGGCTGGTCATCGCGCTGCCCTTGGCCGGCGCGGCCCTGATCCTGATCGGCCGCCCGCTGGCGCCGGCTCTCTTCGACCGGATCGGCCACTGGCTCGCGGTCGGGCTCGCCGGCGCGTCCTTCGTGCTCTCGCTCGTCCTCTTCATCGCTCTCCTCGGTCGCGACGAGGAGAGCAGGCAGGTCGTCCAGCACCTCTACACCTGGTTCGACACCGGCGACCTGTCGGTGGGCTACGACCTGCTCTACGACCAGCTCTCCAGCCTGTTCCTGCTGCTCATCACCGGTGTCGGCACGCTGATCCACATCTACTCGGTCGGCTACATGGCCGACGACGAGCGGCGCACCCGGTTCTTCGGCTACCTCAACCTCTTCCTCGCCGCGATGCTGATGCTGGTGCTGGCGGAGAACTACGTCGGCCTCTTCCTCGGCTGGGAGGGCGTCGGCCTGGCGTCCTACCTGCTGATCGGCTTCTGGCAGTACAAGCCGTCCGCGGCCGCCGCCGCCAAGAAGGCGTTCGTGATGAACCGCGTCGGTGACATGGGCCTGAGCCTGGCGATCGCGCTCTGCTTCGTCACCTTCGGGTCGACGTCGTTCTCGGCGATCGACATCAGCGACACCACGACGACCACCCTCAACTGGCTCGGCATCCTGCTGCTCATCGGTGCCTGCGGAAAGTCCGCCCAGGTGCCGCTGCAGGGCTGGCTGCTGGACGCGATGGAGGGCCCGACCCCGGTCTCGGCCCTGATCCACGCGGCGACGATGGTGACGGCGGGCGTCTACCTGATCGTGAGAAGCTCAGCGATCTTCGACGCCGCCGAGGCCGCCTCGACCGCGGTCGTGGTCGTCGCCCTGGTGACGATCATCTGGGGTGCCGCGATCTCCTGCGTGAAGGACGACATCAAGAAGGTCCTGGCCGGCTCGACGATGAGCCAGATCGGCTACATGATGCTGGCCGCCGGGCTGGGCGGGCCGGGCTACGCGTTCGCGATCTTCCACCTGCTCACCCACGGCTTCTTCAAGGCCAACATGTTCCTCGGTGCCGGGTCGCTGATGCACGGCATGAACGACGACGTGAACCTCAAGCACTACGGCGCCCTGAGCCGGGCGATGCCGGTCACGTTCCTCACCTTCTCGATGGGCTACCTGGCCATCATCGGGTTCCCCGGCTTCGCCGGCTTCTGGTCCAAGGACAAGATCCTCGAGGTCGCCTTCGCCGACAGCTGGCTGGTCGGCATCATCGCCCTCCTGGCCGCTGGTGTGACCGCGTTCTACATGACCCGCCTGATGATGCTCGCCTTCTTCGGCCGCAAGCGCTGGCCCGAGGGCGTATATCCGCACGAGTCGCCGCGGATCATGACCGGTCCGCTCGTCGTCCTCGCGGCGCTGTCGATCCTCGGTGGCGTCTTCGCGCTCGGCGGCTGGATCGAGCACTGGCTCGAGCCGGTGGTCGCGATCGGCCACGCCGAGCACCACGGTCCGCTCCCGGTCTGGGCGACCACCGTCCTCGCGGTGCTGGTCGTCGCGATCGGGGTCGCGGCCGCAGGGTTCGTCTTCGGACGCCGCCCGATCACGACCGAGCCGACTCCCTACCTGCACGTCCCGCACGTCGAGGACGTCGTGGTGCCGCCCGGGATGGCGATCACCCGCGGCGCCCTCGCGACCGACAAGTACGCCGTCGACGGCCTGATGAGCGGTGGCCCGGTCGCCCTCGCGGCGATCGCCGGTGAGCTCCGCAAGGCACAGACCGGCTACGTACGTTCCTACGCCCTCTCCGTCCTCGGCGGCACTGTGCTGGTGACCCTCGTGATCCTGGTGGTCAACTGATGCTGACAATCCTCGTCCTCGTCCCGTTCGCGGGAGCGCTGATCACCGCGGTGATGCCGGCCCGGCCCAAGGCGTGGGCCTTCGGCTTCGCGATCGCCACCCTGATCGCCGGCATCGTCACGATGTTCACGGCCCCCGACACCGATCTCCTCTGGATCGAGCCGCTCGGCGTCCACTGGGCGCTCGAGATGGACGGCTTCGGCAAGCTGATGGTGATGCTGACCGTCGTCCTGGTGCCGCTCGTGATGATCGCGGCGGTCAAGGACCACGACAAGCGGTGGTACGCCTGGGCGCTGGCTCTGGAGGCCTTCGCGCTGCTCACCTTCACCGCCGGCGATCTCTTCCTCTTCTACATCGCCTTCGAGGCGACGCTGATCCCGGCGTACTTCATGATCGGCCAGCACGGCGGTCCCAACCGGGCCCGAGCCGCGCTCAAGTTCCTGATGTTCCAGCTCGGCGGCGGGCTGGTGCTGCTCGGTGCGCTGATCGGGTTCTTCGTGGTCTCCTCGGAGGCCGGGGCGCCGTCCTACCTGATCAGCGACCTCGCCCAGCTCGACATCGGCACCAACGCCGAGCGCTGGATCTTCGTGGCGATGTTCATCGCGTTCGCGGTCAAGGCGCCGTTGTTCCCGGTGCACACCTGGCTGGCCGACACCACCGAGCAGGCCACCACGCCGACCTCGGTGCTCCTGGTGTGTGTCCTCGACAAGATCGGCACCTTCGGCATGATCCGGCTCTGCCTGGGCCTGGTGCCGGAGGCGTCCGCCTGGGCGACGCCCGTCGTGGTGGTGCTGGCGCTGATCTCGATCGTCTATGGCGCGGTGCTGGCGATCGGGCAGGACGACCTGCTCCGCCTGATCGGTCTGACCTCTCTCTCGCACTTCGGGCTGATCACGCTCGGCATCTTCGCGGCGACCCGCGAGGGTCTGGTCGGAGCGATCCTCTACATGGTCAACCACGGTGTCGCGACCGCGGCGATGTTCCTGATCGCCGGTTTCCTGATCGCCCGCAAGGGCACGGCCTCGATCTCGTCGATGCGGGGGCTGGAGAAGGCGACCCCGGTGCTCGCCGGCACCTTCCTGATCGCCGGTCTGGCGACCGCCGGCCTACCCGGCCTGAGCCAGTTCGTCTCCGAGATCCTGGTCCTGATCAGCGCCTTCGACTACCACTGGCTGGTCGGCGTCATCGCGGTCAGCGCGATCGTGCTCGCCGCGATCTACGTGCTGTGGGCCTACCAGCGGATCTTCACCGGACCCGCTCAGCTCTCCAGACCGGTCCGCGACCTCGATCGGCGGGAGGTCGGCGTACTCGTTCCGCTGCTGGTCGCCCTCCTCTTCTTCGGCTTCGTCCCTGGACCGCTGATCTCGGCGGCCCAGCCGGTCGTGGCTCCTCTTGTTGATGTCATCCAGGCAGGTGAGTGACGCGATGTTCGAGTCCCCCGGAATTTCGTACGCCACCCTCTGGCCCGTCCTGCTGGTGCTGGCCGTGGCGTGTGCCGGTGTCGTGGTCGAGGCCTTCGCGCCGCGTGCCGCGCGGTTCAACACCCAGGTGTCGCTGGCGTTGGCGGGTCTGGTCGCCGCGCTCGCCGGGACCGTCGCCGTCGGCGCCGGGTCCAGCCTCGGTGCCTCGACGGGTGAGGGTGCCCTCATCGTCGACGGCCCGGGGGTCTTCTCCCAAGGGCTGGTGCTGCTGGTGTCGCTCGGCGGTGTCGCGCTCTTCGCCGAGCGACGTCTCGACAACGGTGTGAGCGCCTTCGCCGGTCAGGCCGCGGCCCTGCCGGGCACACCGGCCGAGCGCACCGCCTCCCAGCGGGGACTGGAGCACACCGAGGTCTACCCGCTGATGATGTTCGCGGTCGGCGGGATGATGCTCTTCTGCATCTCCGGCGACCTGCTGATGCTCTTCGTGGCCCTCGAGGTGCTGTCCCTGCCGCTCTACCTGCTGACCGGGCTGGCGCGGCGTCGCCGGCTGCTCTCCCAGGAAGCGGCGCTGAAGTACTTCCTGCTCGGAGCGTTCTCCTCGGGCATCTTCCTCTACGGTCTCGCGCTGGTCTACGGCTTCGCCGGGTCGATGTCGTTGGCCGAGATCGGAGACGTGGCGGCCGAGGACGGCTCCAGCCCGCTCCTGCTCCTCGGCATCGGCCTGATGGCCGTCGGCCTGCTCTTCAAGACCGGCGCGGTGCCGTTCCACTCCTGGACCCCCGACGTCTACCAGGGCGCCCCGACGCCGGTCACCGCGTGGATGAGCGCGGCCACCAAGATCGCCGCGTTCGCCGCGATGCTCCGGCTCTTCTACGTCGCTTTCGGCGCGGAGGGCGACATCTGGCGCCCGGCGATCGGCGTCATCGCGGTGCTGACGATGCTGCTGGGCGCCTCCTTCGCGGTGGTCCAGACCGATGTGAAGCGGATGCTCGGCTACTCCGCCGTCGCCCACACCGGCTTCCTGCTGACCGGCCTCCTCGGCGTGCAGACCGACGCCTTCGGCTCCACCCAGGCGGTGCTCTTCTACCTGACCGCCTACGGGTTCGCGACCCTCGGCGCCTTCGCGATCGTCTCCCTGGTGCGAGGGCCCAACGGGGAGGTCGGCTCGCTGGAGCGCTGGGCCGGCCTGGGTCGGTCCAACCCGTGGGTCGCGGCGACCTTCGCGGTCTTCCTGCTCTCGATGGCGGGGCTGCCGCTGACCGCCGGATTCATCGGCAAGTGGGGCGTCTTCGCGGCCGCGCTGGGCGCCGGTCAGTGGCCGGTCGTCGCGGTCGCGATCGGCTCGAGCATCATCGCGATCTTCTTCTACGTCCGCATGATCATGGTGATGTTCTTCACCGACCCGCGCGAGGACGCCGCCGCGGTCGTGACCCCTTCGTACGCCACCACCGTCGTGATCGCACTGAGCGCTGTCGCCACCGTCTTGTTGGGTGTAATTCCGGGCCCTGTGCTCAGCCTGTTGGTGGATGCGGGAGGATTCATCGGGTGAGCACCAGCGCACCCACCGACCGAGCCCCTGAACTCGCCCTCCCGATCACCGATCCCGAGCTCGAGCAGCGGCTGCGCGCTCGGATGGCGATCGTGGAGGAGAAGCTGGCGGGCTACTCCCGCAGCAGCTCCCCGTTCGTCACGGAAGCGGCGTCGCATCTGCTGGAGGCCGGCGGCAAACGGTTCCGGCCGTTGCTGGTGCTGCTGGCCGCCGAGTGTGGCCCGGACACGCTCTCCGACGAGGTCATCACCGCCGCCTGCGTCGTCGAGCTCACCCACCAGGCCTCGCTCTACCACGACGACGTCATGGACGAGGCGCTATTGCGCCGCGGTGAGGACACCGCCAACGCCCGCTTCGACAACCACGTCGCCATCCTGACCGGCGACTTCCTCTTCGCCCGCTCCTCGGAGCTGACCGCCGAGCTGGGCCCTGAGGCCGTACGCATCCAGGCGGCCACCTTCGCCAAGCTCGTCGAGGGGCAGATCCTCGAGGGCGTCACGCCGCCCGAGGGTGTCGACCCGGTCGACCACCACCTCGAGGTGCTGGCCGGGAAGACCGGCGTCCTGATCGCCACCTCGGCGCTCTACGGTGCACTCTTCGCCGGGGCCGACAAGTCGATCCAGGACGCGCTGATCGCCTACGGCGACATCGTCGGCGTCGCCTTCCAGCTCTCCGACGACATCCTCGACATCGCCTCCGACGAGTCCGGCAAGACGCCGGGCACCGACCTCCGCGAAGGTGTCCCGACGCTTCCGGTGCTGTTCGTCCGCCGCTCGGACGAGCCCGGCGACGCCCGGCTCCTGGAGCTGCTCGACAGCGACCTCACCGACGACGCGGCTCTGGCCGAGTGCGTCACCCTCCTCCGCGCCCACCCGGCGCTGGCCGAGGCTCGCGCCTACGTCCAGGCCCGCGCCGAGGAGGCCAAGGCCGCCCTCGCGCCGCTCCCCGAAGGACCCGTCCGCAAGGCGCTCGAGGCCTTCGCCGACATCGTCGCCGTCCGCTCGGTCTGACCAGTCCCTGCCGAGCCGTCACGTACGTCGGCCGAGGCGTCGGTTAGGTCGGCCGAGGTGGCGCGTCTGTGACGTGTCAGCCGACGCGATTGACGCCTCGGCCGACGCGGGTGACGCTTCGGCAGATCTCGGGTTTCGGCCTTGGGTAAAGAACGGATACCCGGAGCGGTAACGTACGGCTGTGAGTGAGCAGCGGCGTGGAGTGATGTTCGGCGCCGCGGCGTACGTCATGTGGGGTGCGTTCCCGCTCTACTTCCCGCTCCTGGAACCGGCCGGAGCCTGGGAGATCCTCGGACACCGGATCCTGTGGTCGCTGGTGGTCGCGGCAGCGCTGGTGCTGATCGTGGGGCGCCGCAAGCAGGTGGCGGAGATCCTGCGCGACCGGCGCAAGCTCTTGCTGCTGACGGCGGCTGCTGCGGTGATCTCGATCAACTGGGTGACGTACATCTGGGGGGTCAACAACGGGCGGATCGTGGAGACGAGCCTGGGCTACTTCACCAACCCGCTGGTCACCATGCTGATGGGCGTGATCATCCTGCGCGAGCGGATGCGGAAGCTGCAGTGGGTGGCGCTCGGGATCGCGTTCGTGTCCGTCGTCGTGCTCACCATCGACTACGGCCGGCTGCCGTGGGTCGCGCTGATCCTGGCCTTCTCGTTCGGCACCTACGGGCTGCTCAAGAAGAGCGCGGGGGTCGGGCCGTTCGAGTCGCTCGCCGTCGAGACCGCCGTGACGGCGCCGTTCGCGCTGGCACTGATCATCGCTCTCCAGGCCACCGGGAACGGCACGCTCGTCGGCCACGGTGTCCTCCACGTACTCCTGATGATCAGCCTCGGCGTGATCACGGTGGTGCCGCTGGCCTGCTTCGGTGCGGCCGCGATCCGGGTGCCGATGGTGACGATCGGGCTGCTCCAGTACCTCGCGCCGATCCTGCAGTTCGCCGTCGGTGTCTTCATCGCCCACGAGGCGATGCCTCCCGGCCGTTGGGCCGGCTTCGCGATCGTCTGGATCGCCCTGGTCATCTTCAGCGCCGAGGCGGTTCACCACCGCCGCAAGGTCCTGCGGACGCTCGTGACCCCGCCGAGCTCGACGACCGTCTAGAGGCCGCCCGCCGGCCGCGGCGATCGGTTGTCGTCCAAGGATCGGACCGATCGTGTGTTTTCACATGCAGTCGGTTAATTCAAGTATTCTCCTCGACATTCGTAACCCGATCGACCTTGACTCGGCAGGGCAGAAGTGAGGAACCAGATGAAGAAGATCAAGGTTGCAGTGGCGTTGGCCGCTGCGAGCATCCTGACCTTGACCGCGTGCGGTGGCTCCGGTGGCGACAGCGACGCGGAGTCGATCTCCATCGTCGGCTTCGCCGTCCCCGAGACGGCCAACAAGGCGATCGCCAAGGAGTTCAACAAGACCCCCGAGGGCGAGGGCGTCACCTTCGAGACCTCCTACGGCGCCTCGGGCGACCAGAGCCGTGCGGTCGAGTCGGGCCTGAAGGCCGACTACGTCCACCTGTCCGTCGGCACCGACGTACAGCGCCTGGAGAAGGCCGGCCTCGTCGACGCCTCCTGGGACGACGGCGACAACAAGGGCATCGTGTCCAGCTCGATCGTCGTGCTCGGTGTTCGTGAGGGCAACCCGAAGAACATCCAGGGCTGGGAGGACCTGATCAAGCCCGGCGTCGGAGTGGTCACGGCCAACCCGGCCTCGTCCGGCGCCGCCCGCTGGAACGCGCTGGCCGCTTGGGGCTCGGTCGTGAAGAACGGCGGCACCGAGGAGGAGGGCAAGGCGTACCTCGACAAGCTCTTCAAGAACGTCGTCACCCTGACCAACTCGGGCCGCGACGCCACCACCGCCTTCCTCGGCGGCACCGGCGACGTGCTGCTCGCGTACGAGAACGAGGCGATCCTCGCGGCTCAGCAGGGCGAGGGCTTCGACTACATCGTCCCGGACTCCACGGTCCTGATCGAGAACCCCGGTGCCATCCTCAAGGACTCCTCCAAGCCGTCGCAGGACTGGCTCGACTTCGTCCTCGACCCGCAGGGCGGTCAGAAGCAGTTCGCGCTGACCGGCTTCCGCCCGGTCAACACCGCTGAGCCCGGCGTCGTCGACTGGGACGCGGTCGGTCTCAAGCCCGAGGACATCAAGGGTGCCAAGGACCCGGCCGACCCGTTCCCGGCTCCGAAGCAGCTGCTCACCCTGGAGAACGACTTCGGCGGCCTCGACTGGTCGGGCGTCAAGGAGAAGCTCTTCGGCACCGGTGAGGACGGCGAAGAGCTCGGCATCGTCACCGACTCCATCGCCAAGTCCGGCAAGGCCTCGCAGTAGTCCGGTCATGACGACAACCATCCCTACGGCCCGGCCGGCTGCACGGCGCCGCCGGCCCGCCCCCCCCCGGG
>NZ_JBHVGB010000056.1:0-31206 GCF_042801335.1 Nocardioides sp. NPDC057577
AACCCCCCCCCCGCGTCCGGGCCCCCCCGGCGCGCGGGGGCGGTCCCCCCGCGGGGGGGCCCGGGGCGCGGCCCGCGCACCGCCCCCGGCGCGCGGCGATCGCGGACTTCGAGGCCAAGCGGGCCGAGCAGAAGCAGATGGGCAAGAAGGTCGCCCAGGCCAAGGGCGAGGAGAAGCAGCAGCTGCTGGCCGAGGTGAAGGACCTCGCGGCAGCCGTCAAGGAGGCCGACGCGGCGCAGGGCGTTGCCGAGGAGGAGTGGAAGAAGGCTCTCAAGGCCATCCCCAACCTCGCCGACGACGCTCCGGCCGGCGGTGAGGACGACTTCGTCCTGATCGAGAAGGTCGGCAAGCCCCGCGACTTCGAGGCCGAGGGCTTCGAGCCGCGTGATCACGTCGAGCTCGGCAAGCTCCTCGGCGCGATCGACCTCGAGCGTGGCGCCAAGGTCTCGGGCAGCCGCTTCTACTTCCTGACCGGGGTCGGCGCTGAGCTGGAGTTCGCGCTGATCAACCTGGCGATGGAGCAGGCCCGCGAGGCCGGGTTCACCCAGGTCATCGCGCCGGCGCTGGTGCGTCCCGAGGCGATGGAGGGCACCGGCTTCCTCGACCAGGTCGACGACGGCGTCTACAAGATCGAGGACGACGACCTCTACCTCGTCGGCACCTCGGAGGTGCCGATGGCGGCCTACCACTCCGACGAGATCCTCGACGCTGACACGCTCCCGCGGCGCTACGCCGCCTTCTCCTCGTGCTTCCGCAAGGAGGCCGGCTCGGCCGGCAAGGACACCAAGGGCATCATCCGGGTCCACCAGTTCGAGAAGGTGGAGATGTTCGTCTACACCACCGTTGAGGAGTCGTACGCCGAGCACCAGCGTCTCCTCGAGTGGGAGAAGTCGTTCCTGGACAAGCTCGAGCTCGCCTACCAGGTCATCGACGTCGCCGCGGGTGACCTCGGTCCGAGCGCGCTGCGCAAGTTCGACTGCGAGGCGTGGATCCCCACCCAGGGGAAGTACCGCGAGCTCACCTCGGCGTCCAACTGCACCACCTTCCAGGCGCGCCGCCTCGACATCCGGCAGCGCACCGAGAGCGGCACCACCCCGGTCGCCACGCTCAACGGCACGCTGACCGCGATCACCCGCGCCATCGTCGCCGTCCTGGAGACCCACCAGCAGGCCGACGGCTCGGTGCGGGTCCCGAAGGCGCTGCAGAAATGGCTCGGCCGCGAGGTCCTGGAGCCGATCCAGAAGTGAGCGCGACCGAGAGCAGCACCGCACGGCCCGGTGAGGCCGCCTGGCAGCCGAAGCTCGTCGCGCTCGACATCGACGGCACCCTGCTGGGCTGGATCGACGGCACCGGCACGACCTCCGAGGCCCTCTCGGACAAGGTGCGGGACGCGGTCCGCCGGGCCTACGACGCCGGTGCCCACGTGGTGCTCTCCTCCGGTCGCTCCGCCCACTCGATGACCGGGATCGCCGATCTGCTCGGGATTCCGGACGAGGGCGCGGATCGGTTGTGGATCGTCGCCTCCAACGGGGCGGTGGTGCTTCGCTACCCGCCGGTCGACGTGGTGCACGAAGAGACCTTCGACGCCCGGGAGGCGGTCGAGAAGATCCTGGCGCAGCGGCCGAACGTGCTGGTCGCGGTCGAGAACCGCGGCGTCGGCTACCGGTTCAACCGGCCGTTCCCGCCGGGCGAGCTGGGTGGCGGTGAGAATCTCGTCGCCCCGGTCGAGGAGATGGTTGCCGCCCCGGTATCCCGGGTGATCATCCGCGACCCCGAAGCGACGCCCGAGGACTTCCTCGCCCTCGGCCGCGAGCTCGGTCTGCACGGCATCGACTACGTGGTCGGCTACACCGCCTGGCTCGACCTCACCCCGGTCGGCGTCTCCAAGGCATCGGGCCTGTCCTACGTCTGCGACCAGCTCGACCTCGAACCGGCCGACGTGCTCGCCATCGGTGACGGTCGCAACGACGTCGAGATGCTCGAGTGGGCCGGTCGCGGCGTCGCCATGGGCAACGCCCCCGACGTCGTCCAGGCCGTGGCCGACGCGGTCACCGCCCACGTCGCCGACGACGGCGCGGCGCTGGAACTCTCCCGCTGGTTCTGAGAGTGCTGGTCTGAGAGTCTTGGCGCTCGTGACCCTTCCCACCACCATCATCACGGAGCGCCTGACGCTGCCGTTGTGGACCCGCGCCGACGTCGAGGCCATCCGCGATCCCAGCGGCTCGATCGGGCGGCCGCAGAGCTGGCACCCGCAGTTCCCGCGCGAGGACGACCGCGACGCGGCGACGATGTGGGTCGAGGGCGACCGGTGGAGCTCCCGCTACATCATGCGCAACGGGACCGTACTCGGTTCGATCGGCTTCTTCGGGCCACCTGCCGCCGCTGCTGACGGCACCCTGGAGACCGAGGTCGGCTACGGCCTGATCGAAGAGGCACGCGGGTGGGGATTCGCGACCGAGGCGCTCAAGGGTCTGCTGGCGTGCGCGGATGAAGAGGGCGTACGCATCCGGGCTTCTGTCGAGCCCACCAACGCCTCCAGCCTCCGAGTGCTCGCCAAGTGCGGGTTCACCGACCTGCGTGGCGCCGACGAGGACGGGCATCTGGTGATGGCCAGGCCGGTGCCCGGTGGCAGAATGGAAGAATGAGTACGCCCAAGCTCGTCGCCACAGACCTGGACGGCACTCTGGTCAGGGCGGACGGTTCGGTCTCGGACTTCACGCGTGGCGTGCTCGTGAAGCTCGAGGAGATCGGCGTGCCGGTCATCTTCGTGACCGGGCGGCCGCTGCGCTGGACCCGTGAGCTCTTCGAGCACATCGGCAGCGTCGGGCTGGCGATCGTCTCCAACGGAGCCCTGGTCTGGGACGTCGCCACCGATCAGCCCCGGCTCACCCGGCTGATCGAGCCTGCCCTCACCGCCGACGTGGCGGCGATGCTGAAGGACGAGGTCCCCGGGCTGGTCTTCGCGACCGAGTCGCTCGAGGGATGGTCGTGCGAGCCCGAGTTCGCGGTCCACACCTCCGACGCCCTCCGGCCCGCCAAGCGCATCGCGCCGATCGAGGAGCTCGCCGACGAGCCGCTGATCAAACTGCTCGCCCGCCGTGACGACCACGACGACGCCGACGAGCTGCTCGCGGCCGCGGCGGCCGTCGTCGGCGATCGCGTCAACGTCACCCACTCGTCGTTCCCCCTGCTGGAGATCAGCGCTCCCGGGGTCACCAAGGCCTCCACCCTGGAGCTGGTCTGCACCGAGCTCGGCATCTCCGATGCGGACGTGATCGCCTTCGGCGACATGCCCAACGACCTGCCGATGCTGACCTGGGCCGGGACGTCGTACGCCATGGCGGACGCCCATCCGAGCGTCGTCGCGTGCGCGTCGCATCTGGCGCCCGGGCACGAAGATGACGGTGTCGCGCGGGTCCTGGCTGGAGTCTTCGGCCTGTGACTGGTTTGATCTTCGCCATGCGCCGCGTCCCCCAGCTCCTCGCTGCCGTTGCTCTTGCTGCGACAGCGGCGGTCATGACGAGCCCCGCACCCGCCTCGGCAGCCCCCGCCACATCGACGGTGACGGCTCCCGCGAAGTGCCCCGCGTTCAAGGTCAGCGATGCCGTCAAGGAGCCCCTGGTCTTCCACGCACGGGTGACCGGCCCGGGCAAGGCGACCAAGAGCGCCGGCCAGGTGGTCTACCCGGTGACCGTGGTCAAGGCGCTCCGGGGAGTCACCGGCGGCAGCAACCTCCGAGTCACGCTCAACCCCGGCCCGTGCCAGAAGAAGTCGCTGACCACCCAAGAGGACTACTACTTCTTCGTGCAGAAGAAGGGCGACACGATCCTCGCCGCCGGCAGCGCGCCGCGGGTTGAGGAATACACCGACAAGCTCCAGGCCGAGATCGCCAAGGAGTTCCCCGAGGTGATCGCCCCCGAGCCCCAGCAGGTGAGCTTCAGCGAGCCCGCTTCTCCCGAGGGTCAGAAGCTCGTCGAGGTCGCCGCCCCCGGCGTCGCGCTCGTGGTGGTCGGCATCCTCGGCCTGATCATCGTGATGATCCTCGGGCGACGGAAGGCCGCGTAGGCGGGGTCGTTGGATCAGCCTCCGGCGCCCACCCCGGCGGCCGGAAGGTGTAGCCCAGCTTGAGCCGCCAGCCGTCGGCGCTGCGTACGTCGTCCCAGAGCTCACGGAAGGCGCCGTACTCCAGCCTGAGCAGGTTGTAGGTGTCGACCTTGTAGGTCAGGCCGTACGTCGGGCGCTGGCGCTCCGGCGCGAAGGTGCCGAAGAGGCGGTCCCAGATGATCAGGATGCCGGCGTAGTTCTTGTCCAGGTACTCCGGGTCGGAGCCGTGGTGGACGCGGTGGTGGCTCGGCGTGTTGAAGACGAGCTCGATCGGACGCCACAGCTTGCCGATCGTCTCGGTGTGCACGAAGAACTGGTAGATCAGGTTGATCGAGAAGGCGATGTAGATCGCCGCCGGGGAGATGCCGAGGAACGGCAGCGGCAGGAAGAAGAAGAACTCGAACCACGGGTTCCACTTCTGCCGCAGCGCGGTCGCGAACGTCATGTACTCGCTCGAGTGGTGTGCCTGGTGGGCCGCCCAGCCGACTCTCGTCCGGTGCACGAAGCGGTGGTTCCAGTAGTAGGCGAGGTCGACGATCACGACCGAGATCGCCAGGCCCCACCACGTCTCCGGGATCTGCCACAGCGACGCGTAGGCGAAGATCGCCGCGTAGACCGCGAAGGTCAGCACCTTGAACACGGTCATCGACACGATCGAGCCGAGGCCCATCAGGATCGAGGTGCGCGCGTCCTTGAAGACGTAGCCGGCCAGGTTGTCGTCGTGGTCGAGCCATTTCAGCGCCGCCAGCTCGATCAGGATCGAGATCACGAAGAACGGGATGGCGTACGTCAAGGGGTTCTTCAACGGGTCGAGCATGTCGTTCATGGGGGACCTCCCAGGGATATGACCTTCGAGTAAGTTACCTCAAGGTCATATGCCGCCGCTAGACTCTCGGACATGTCACGGGCCAACGCTGGAACCAAAGGCGTCCCACGCGCCGACCGCGAGCTGCAGATCGTGCGGGCGGCCTGTGAAGTGTTCGGCACCATCGGGTTCGCCAAGGCGTCGGTCGCCGGGATCGCTGCCGACGCCGGCATCTCGAAACCGCTGGTCTACCAGTACTTCGGCTCCAAGGAAGGGCTCTTCTCCGCCTGCCTCACCTATGGCGCCGAGCTGCTCGCCGGCGACATGGAGCGGGTCGCCGCCGACGACTCGGTCGGTCTCGAACGCGGTCTGCGCACCCTCGACGGGATCTTCCGCATCCTCGAGCCCCAGCCGTGGCTGTGGCGGCTCTTCTTCGACAGGACCGCTCCGGAGACGGGTGACGTCGCCGCGGTGAGGGCCGTCTACACCGACCGCATCACCCGGCTGGCGATGGAGGGGGTCGGCGAGCTGATGGCACTCGTCGGGGACGACGACCCGCTCGATGTCTCCGCGATGACCGCCGTGTGGATGAACGTCGTCGACTCGCTCGTCACCTGGTGGCTCGATCATCCCGAAGTCACGCCGAGCGAGATGACCGCGCGGTGCTACCGGCTCATCGTGGCGCTCTCCGGCGCGGAGCCGCCCGCCCAGATCGTCGCGGATCCGGCTGCTCGCTGAGCGTGCGGGCATTTTCCCGCCATGGCGGGAAAATGCGGCGTCGCGCTGGCGGGGCCTAGGCGTTTCGGCGCCATGGCGGGAAAGTGCCCGCCGCGAGTAGCCTTCGCGCGTGAGCATCGGCAGAGACCTGCAGTCGGCCATCTTCCGCAAGGGCCTGTTCGGCCACCGTCCCGTGGTGCCGACCGAACCCTCGGCGCTCGCCGAGGCCGCCCATCGGGCGATGAGCAAGGAAGCCTGGGCGTACGTCGACGGCGGAGCCGGCCAGCAGCGCACCCTCGCGGCGAACACCGCCGCCTTCGACCACTTCCGGCTGGTGCCGCGCATGCTCACCAACGTCGAGACCCGCGACCTGCGCACCACGCTGTTCGGTGTGGACATGCCGGCGCCGCTGATGCTCGGCCCGGTCGGCGTGCTCGAGCTCGCCCACCCGCGCGCCGAGCACGAGGTCGCCGCGGCGGCCCGCGCGACGGGCATCCCGATGGTGATCTCCACCCAGGCGTCGGTCCCGATGGAGGAGGTCGCCGAGGACCTGGGCGACACCCCACGGCTCTACCAGCTCTACTGGTCGAAGGACGAGTCGATCGTCGAGTCCTTCGTACGCCGCGCCGAAGCCATCGGCTCCGACGCGCTGGTCGTCACCCTCGACACGCACATGCTGGGGTGGCGTACGCGTGATCTCGATCTGGGCTACCTGCCCTTCGCGAGAGGGCTCGGGATCGCCCAGTACACCTCCGACCCGGCCTTCCGGGCCCTCGTCGAGCAGCGGATCTCGGCGGGCTCCGGGACGAGCGTGCGACCCGGCCTCCGGGAGATCCCGTCGGCGCTCACCGCCGTCGCCTCGATGGCGCAGCACCACCCCGGCAAGCTCGTCGACAACCTGCGCTCGGGTCACGCCCGCGCCGCCGTCGAGACCTTCCTCGACGTCTTCTCCCGCTCCGACCTGATCTGGGACGACCTCGACCGGCTGCGGGAGATGACCGACCTGCCGATCGTGCTGAAGGGGCTCCAAGCGCCCGAGGACGCCCGGCGCGCGCTCGAGCACGGCGTCGACGGCATCATCGTCTCCAACCACGGCGGCCGCCAGGTCGACGGCGCCATCGCCTCGATCGACGCGCTGCCGAGCATCGTCGACGAGGTCGACGGCCGCATCCCGGTCCTCTTCGACTCCGGCATCCGCTCCGGCGCCGACATCCTCAAGGCACTCGCCCTGGGTGCCGACGCGGTCCTCCTCGGCCGCCCGTACGTCTACGGCCTCGCCCTCGCCGGTGCCGCCGGCGTCCAGGCCGTCCTGGAGCACATGATCGCCGAG
Source organism: Nocardioides sp. NPDC057577 (assembly GCF_042801335.1). Taxonomy (NCBI): domain Bacteria; kingdom Bacillati; phylum Actinomycetota; class Actinomycetes; order Propionibacteriales; family Nocardioidaceae; genus Nocardioides; species Nocardioides sp. NPDC057577. The sequence continues at coordinate 6,957 of NZ_JBHVGB010000056.1, forward strand.
CTCGACCTCTCCCTCGGCCTCGTCGGCTGCCGCTCCGTCGAGGAGATCGGCCGCGAGCTCCTCGGCTGAAGTTCGGGTCAGGCTGAGAGCACGGACACGTCCGGGGCGCGCCAAGTTCATACTTTATGAGGGGGCGCTATCTGTGAACCCCACTTACGATGCAGGTGATGAACCCGCAATCTCCGCCTGACATCGTCGTGATCGGCGGCTCCAACATGGATCTCCACGCTCGAGCCCACGAGCAGGTGGTGATGGGTTCGAGCATGTCCGGGTCAGCGGGCCTCTCGCCCGGTGGGGTGGGCCGCAACGTCGCGGAGAACCTCGCCCGGCTGGGTGACTCGGTGGCGCTGGTCTCGGTCGTCGGTGACGACCCGATCGGCGACGAGGTGATCAGCTACACCGAGGATGTCGGCGTCGACTGCACCTACGTCCGACGCCGGGCAGACGTACGCACCGGCACCTACAACGCCGTGCTCGACTCCTCCGGTGAGCTGGTGGTCGCGGTGGCCGACATGGCCGCGACCGACGAGTTCTCCCCGCTGGTCGTGGAGGCGGCCCGCGACCTGATCAAGAACGCGCGTGGTGTGCTCGTCGAGGGCAACATCCCGGTCCGCACCGCCGACGTGGCGATCGACCTCGCCCGCGAGTTCGGCGTGCCCGTCGGGTTCGACCCGGTCTCGGTGTCGAAGGCGAGGCGGGCGCGTGACCTGATCCGGGCCGATCGCGAGCTCTACCTGGTCACGCCCAACCAGGCCGAGCTGGCCGCGCTGACCGACCTGCCCGCCGGCACCGACGCCGAGATCGAGAAGGCCGTCCACTCGCTGCACGACCGCGGTGTCGGCGTCGTCTGGGTGCGCCTCGGGGCCCGCGGATCGGTGATCAGCTACGACGACGTCTACCAGGAGCTTCCCGCTGTGCCGACCGATGTCGTCGATGTCACCGGCGCCGGCGACGCGATGCTGGCCGCGTTCACGCACGAGGTCCTCCGTGGCGTCGACCTGGTCGAGGCGGCCCGGTTCGGGCACGCCGCGGCAGCGCTGACCTGCGGCACCCACGACACCGTCCGGATGGACCTCGACGAGACCCTCGTGCGGGACCTGGCGTGAAGGTGAGGCTCACCGAGGAGGTCGCCACGGCGCTCGCCGAGGGCCGCCCGGTCGTCGCGCTCGAGTCGACCATCATCAGCCACGGCATGCCCTATCCCGACAACGTCAAGATGGCCACCGAGGTCGAGCAGATCGTGCGTGACAACGGCGCCGTCCCGGCCACGATCGCGCTGCTCGACGGCGTTCCGCGCGCCGGCCTCGACCAGGACGACCTCGAGCTGCTCGCCTCCGACCCCGAGGTGACCAAGGTCAGCGTCCGCGACCTGCCCTACGTCGTCGCCCGCGGTCTCCACGGCGCGACCACGGTCGCGGCCACCATGCGCCTGGCGGCCATGGTCGGGATCAGGACGTTCGTGACCGGTGGGCTCGGTGGCGTACACCGGGGTGCGGCGACGTCCTTCGACATCTCCGCCGACCTGACCGAGCTCGCCCGCACCCAGGTCGCGGTGGTCAGTGCCGGGGTGAAGTCGATCCTCGACATCGGCCTGACCCTGGAGACCCTGGAGACCTATGGGGTGCCGGTCCTGGTCAACGGGAGCGACGAGTTCCCGGCCTTCTACTCCCGCAGCTCCGGGTTCGCCGCGCCGCTGCGCATCGACGGCCCCGACGAGGCCGCCGCGGTGATGAAGGCCACCTGGGACCTCGGCCTCCCCAGCGGCCTGGTCATCGCCAACCCGGTCCCGGTCGCCGACGAGATCCCCGCCGAGGTGATCGGGAAACACATCGACCAAGCCCTCGCTGATGCCGAGGCACGCGACATCCACGGCAAGGACATCACCCCGTTCCTGCTCGCCAGGATCGTCGAGCTGACCGGCGGTGACTCCCTGGCGACCAACATCGCGCTGGTACGCGACAACGCAGCCTTCGGCGCACAAATGGCCGCATCTCATGTTGCCGCGTGACGAACGATCACCACTCGTTCACCCGGGCGACACCGCACGTGGCCTAACGTCTCGTCTACCTATGCGTTGATCCTCCCGTGACCGTCAGCCCCCACTCCGGCCCCGCCAGAAACGGCCCGTCCAGGCGCACCCTGCTCAAAGCAGGCCTGATCGGTGGTGCCGGTGTCGTCGCCGGCCCGATGCTGTGGACACAGGCGGCCAGGTCGGCCGCGCCGGCCACCGGCGTACATCTGTCCTACGGTGCCGACCCGATCAAGCAGATGAACGTCTCCTGGTCGACCGCCGGGTCGGTGCAGGCGCCACGGCTCGACCTGGGCGTGACGCCCGACTACGGCCTCACCCTGCGACCCGAGTCGCTCTCCTCGATCCGGGTCGACAGCGTCTACCACCACGTCGACCTCAGCGACCTGCGAGCGGGCACGCGCTACTACTACCGGCTCAGCCACGACGGGGGCACCCCGACGAGGGGCTCGTTCACCACCGCCCCGAAGGCCACGGGGTCCTTCCGGTTCGCCGCCTTCGGCGACATGGGCGTGGCCGAGGACGCCGCCCGCAACGTGAACCTGATCCGTCAGCAGGGCGCCGAGTTCGCGTTCGTCGTCGGCGACATCGCGTACGCCGACACCGGCGGCCAGGGCAAGAGCAGGGAGACGCAGCAGGACTACGGTGTCTGGGACGAGCTCCTGCACCAGATCCAGCCCAGCGCCAACGCGATCCCGTGGATGACCGTCGTCGGGAACCACGAGATGGAGAACGGCAACGGCGAGCTCGGCTACGACGGCCACCGCGCTCGCTTCCGGCACCCCGGCAACGGTGCCGGCGGCGGACAGGAGACCTACTCCTTCGTCCGCGGCAACGTCGCCTTCATCGCTCTCGACGGCAACGACGCGACGTACGAGTACACGCGGAACGCGGGCTACCTCGGCGAGACGCTCGACCGCTGGCTCGAGCAGCGGCTGGCCGACTTCCGGGAGCGCCGCGACATCGACTTCATCCTGGTCGGCTTCCACCAGTGCGCCTACTGCACCAACATCGCGCACGCCTCCGACGGCGGGATCCGCGACCGCTGGGAGGCGCTCTTCGACCGCTATCAGGTCGACGTCGTGATCAACGGCCACAACCACTGCTACGAGCGCACCCACCTGATGCGCGACGGCAAGCCGGTCCAGGAGGCGCCGCGCGGCTCCACGGTCAGCACCAACCAGGGGACGATCTACATCACCGCCGGCGGCGGTGGCGGCTCGACCTACCCCGACGTCCTGCCCGTGCTCTCCTACTACACCGACGCGCACGGCCTGAAGATCCCCGAGCCCACCACCTACCGCGCCGTCGGCGACGCGACCCACTCGGTCGCGTTCTTCGATGCGCACCCGCGCGACGCGCACGGGCAGGCGAGGCTGGACCTCGAAGTCATCGCCACCGACGGCTCCGAGGTCGACACGCTCACGATCGCTAGGTCACGTTGATGGGCACCCAATTAGAGTTGATGCGCGTGGGGGGATTCAGAAGGAGGAAGCCGAGGCTGCTCAGCGTCGTCGTGCCGGTCTACAACGTGGCCGACTACGTCGCCGACAGCCTCGACAGCATCCTTCATCAGCCGTTGCGCGAGGTCTGTGCCATCGAGGTGGTCGTCGTCGACGACGGTTCGACCGACGGGTCGGCCGAGATCGTCAAGAGCATCGCGGCCACGGATCCCCGGGTCACGCTGATCACCCAGCCCAACTCCGGTGTCTCCATCGCCCGTCACACCGGGATCGAGGCCACCACCGGTGACCTGCTCACCTTCGTCGACCCCGATGACATCCTGCCCCGTGACGCCTGGAGCTCGATGGTGAAGACGCTGCGGCGTACGGGCTCCGACTTCGTCGTCGGGTCGGCCGAGCGCGTCACCCTCGTGAACGGCGAGGAGCGGAGGTACGTCACCCCGCTGATGCGCCGCAACCACACCCGGACCCGCCTCAGATGCCGGATCGAGGACGCCCCGCTGATGCTCGCGGACGTGTTCGTGTGGAACAAGATCTTCCGGCGCTCCTTCTGGACCGACAACGACATCACCTTCCCCGAGCGCACCCGCTACCAGGACCAGGTGGCCCTGACCCAGGCGTTCCTGGCCGCCAGGAACTTCGACATCCTCACCGACGTCGTCTACGACTGGCGGGTCCGCTCGGACTTCTCCTCCGCGACCCAGAAGCGCGCCCAGATCGCCAACCTGCTCGAGCGGATCACCACCAAGCGCCAGACCGTCGAGCTCGTGGCCGACTCGGGCTCGTCGAAGCTGATGCGGACACTGCGCACCGAGATCCTCCCGATCGACATGTGGGAGCACTTCCGGGCGTCGGTCAACCCCACCACCGAGGATCCCGACCGCTACTGGTCGCTGCTGCGCGGCGCCGTCCTCGAGTTCTGGTACGACGCCGGCGTCCCCTTCGAGGAGACCACCGTCCCGCGCGGCCAGCGCCTGATGGCCTGGCTGGTCTCGCAGGACCGCCGCGACGACCTCGCCGCTCTCATCGAGACGATCGACGAGCGGGGGCCGGCCAAGGGGATCGAGGCGTTCGCCGCCGCGGAGGACCTGCCCGTCGGGCTCTGAGCGCCGGGATCTCGTCGGCGCCCACCAGAAGCCCCAGGGCGTATAACACGGCCCTAGAGGCTCAGGGACCTAAGACCTGCGATATACCCAGATGCGCAGGGAATTGGGCGATTCCCGTTGCAAGGGGGTCCCCCTGGGGGCAAGGTGTGGGCACCCCACGCCATTGCTTCGAGGAGCCCACTGAATGCCCAGCGTCGAGCTGTCGGCCGGTCCGATCGATTTCGAGGATACCGGCGGTGACGGACCTGTCCTCGTACTCCTCCATGGAGTGCCGATGGACGGCCGTGTGTGGCGCCGTGCGCTGCCCTACCTCGGTGGCTTCCGAGTGATCCGGCCCACGCTCCCGTTGGGCGGTCACCGGCAGCCGATGCGGCCCGACGCGGACCTCAGCCAGCAGGGCGTGGCGAGCATCCTCGGCGACTTCCTCGACGCGCTCGACCTCCACGACGTCACCCTGGTCCTCAACGACTGGGGCGGTGGCCAGTTCCTCATCAACGCCGACCGCACCGACCGCATCGCGCGGCTGGCGCTGGTGGCGTGCGAGGCCTTCGACAACTACCCGCCCAAGGCGGCCAAGCCGCTGGCGGTGCTCTCGAAGATGCCGCCGCTGTTCACCGCCGCGCTGCAGCTGTTCCGCATGGAGAGCTTCCGGCAGATGAGCTCCGGCTATGGCGGGATGTCGGTCGACAAGAGCTACCACCTCTACGACGACCTTGTTCACGGCTGGTTCGCGCCGGCGCTGACCGACCGGGCGATCCGCCGCGACTTCATCAAGTTCGCCGGCGGCGCACCTGGTCGCGACGAGCTGCTCGAGCTGGCCGAGGGGCAGCAGAAGTTCACCAAGCCGGTGCTGGTGGTCTGGGCCGACCAGGACACGATGATGCCCGCCGAGCACGGTCCGCGCCTGGCCGCGCACTATCCCGACGCGCGGCTGGAGATCGTCAAGGACTCCTCGACGCTGGTGCCGATCGACCAGCCCGAGCTGCTCGCCGGGCTACTTCGAGAGTTCGCTCTCAGCGGGAGCGCTCCGGTTGACCCGGTAGGCGAGGAAGCTCGGGACGAGTAGCGCGCACAGCGCGATCCCGAGGAGGTTGAGCAGGCCACCACCGGTGGTTGCGATCGCGGTGCCGACCACGGCCGCCGCGCCTCCGTGCAGGACGTCGGCCACCCGAGGGCCACCCGCGACGACCACCGTGAAGACTCCCTGCAGCCGGCCGCGCACGTTGTCGTCGGCCGCCGACTGCAGGATCGACATCCGGATGGCCGCGGAGGCCACGTCGGCGGCGCCGGCGACCATCATGAAGAACACGGCGAGGCCCAGCATCAGCGCCGTGGTGCGTTTGTCCACAGCGAGATCCGCGAACCCCACGGTGAGCCCGAACAGGGTGATCCCGAGGGCCCACACGGCGATGCACCAGATGACCACGCGCCCCTGGGCCTCGATCCGCGAGACCCAGCCGGAGAAGATCCCGCCGATCACCGCACCTGCCGGGATGGCCGCGAAGAGCAGCGCGAACGCGATCCCGCCGTCCGAGGGACCGCCGAAGGACTCGTGCGCGATCTGCGGGAACAGCGCCCGTGGCATCGCGAAGACCATCGCGATCAGGTCGACGACGAAGCTCATCATCAGCACCGGCTGATGCCGCAGGTAGGCGAACCCGTCCCACACCGAACGCAGCCCGGGGACCTTCGCGCCGGCGCCCTCGACCGGGAGCCTCGGCAGCAGCACGACCGCGTAGAGGGTCGCGAAGAGGGTGACGGTGTCGATGGCGTACAGCCAGGTGAACCCGGTGAACGGCAGCATCACGCCGGCGACCAGCGGTCCCGCGATGGCACCTGCCTGGAAGACCGTCATCTGCAGCGAGTTGGCGGCCGGGAGCAGGTGGGCGGGCAGGATCTTGGGCAGCAGCGAGTTCCGGGTCGGCGAGTTGACCGCGAAGAAGGCCTGCTGCACCGAGAAGAGGCACAGCAGCAGCCAGACGTTGGTGTTGCCGAGCGCGGACTGGAGCCAGAAGAGCGCACTGGTGCCGATCAGCCCGATGGTCGAGATCATCAAGATCGTGCGCCGGTCGAAGTGGTCCGCGAGCGCGCCGCCGTAGAGACCGAAGACGATCAGCGGGACCAGCCCGAAGACGCCCGTCAGCCCGACGTACGCCGAGGAGCCGGTGTCCGCATAGATCTGGGCCGGCACCGCGACGACGGTCAGCTGCGCGCCGACCATGGTGATGATCCCGGCGATCCACAGCCGCCGGAAGTGCGGCTCCTGGAGGGGGCGGGTGTCGGCGACGGCACCCTTGAGCTTTGCGGTGATGCTCACTTCTGCGGGGCCTTCAACATGGTTACCGATGCTAAACGACTGAATTTACCTGGAGAAATTCCGATGAGAGGTGTCGGATCGGGGTGTAGACGTTCGTAGCAAGGGTGAGAGGCGGTCACCGAGGCCGTCCGACACAAAGGAGTGAGCACCATGGCCAAGTACCTGATGTCCGTGTGGGGTCCCGACTCGGACTACGAGAAGGAGAACTACGGCTACGCCTCGCCGGAGGAGATGATGGCCTCGTTCGAGGCGACCGGGAAGTTCAACGACAAGCTCCAGGAAGAGGGCTACTTCGTCTTCGCCGACGGCCTCGATGCCGCGAAGACAGCGACCGTCGTCGACGGCCAGGGCGAGAAGCCGGTCATCACCGACGGCCCCTACGCAGAGGCCAAGGAGTACATGGCCGGCTTCTGGATCATCGATGTCCCCGACCTCGACGTCGCGCTCAAGCTGGCCGGCGAGGCCTCCGCGGCCTGCCTCGGCAAGGTCGAGGTGCGCCCGATGCAGACCGGCCCCGAGGCGTGAACCGCCGTTGACGGATATTGACGAGGCGATCACCCGGACCCACCACGAGGAGTGGGCTCGGGTGGTCGCCAGCCTCACCAAGCGCTTCGGCGACCTCGACATCGCCGAGGAGGCCGCGGCCGAGGCGTTCACGGTCGCAGTCGAGCGTTGGCCGCTCGATGGCGTACCCCCCAACCCGGGCGCCTGGCTCACCACCACCGCCAACCGCCGCGCGATCGACCGGATCCGCCGCGAGTCCAAGCGTGACGACAAGCAGAAGGAGGCCGTCGCGATGCACGATGACACCCCGCACGAGCCTCTCGGCGCCATCGAGGACGACCGGCTCCGACTGCTGTTCACCTGCTGCCACCCCGCGCTCGCGCCCGAGGCGCGGATCGCGCTGACGCTGCGCATGGTCGGCGGCCTGACCGTGCCCGAGATAGCGAAGGCCTTCCTGGTCCAGGAGACCACGATGGGCCAGCGGATCACCCGCGCGAAGACCAAGATCAAGGCAGCCCACATCCCTTACCGCGTCCCCGAGGCGGCCGACCTCCCCGAGCGTGTCTCGGGCGTCCTGGCCGTCCTCTTCCTGGTCTTCAACGAGGGCTATCTCTCCTCCGGCGACCACGAGAACTCCGTACGCGGCGACCTGACCCTCGAGGCCATCCGGCTGACCCGCCTGGTCCGTGGGCTGCTCCCCGACGACGGCGAGGTCGCCGGCCTGCTGGCCCTGATGCTGCTGATCGAGGCGCGGCGTACGGCTCGGATCTCGGCGACCGGCGAGCTGGTCCGGCTCGACGAGCAGGACCGCGGCTCGTGGGATCTCGCGCTGATCGCCGAGGGTCACTCGCTGGTGCGTGAGCGGCTCGGCGTCGTCGCCAACGGTGGCCCGCGGCCCGGGCGCTACCAGATCCTGGCCGCGATCAACGCGGTGCACACCTCGGTGCGCGACGCCCGCGACACCGACTGGTCCCAGATCGTCGCGCTCTACGACCAGATGGTTCGGGTCGACGGGTCTCCGATCGTCCGGCTCAACCGCGCGATCGCCGTCGCCGAGCTGGACGGGCCCGAGGTCGCGCTCGCCGAGATCGACCGCCACCTGGGGTCCAGCCTGGACGACTACCACGCCTTCCACGCCACCCGAGCCGATCTGCTGCGCCGGCTCGGCCGCAGCGGCGATTCCCGGGCGGCGTACGACCGGGCTATCGAGCTAGCCGAGAACGCCGCCGAGGTCGCCCTGCTGACCAGGCGAAGGGATCAGCTCGGACGGAGCTGATCTGGCGCAAGTGTCGGACTACCCCGACGACGAGGAACTTCGACCCCGAGCTGTGGATCAGCACTTCAGTCGAGGATCGCCGTGGCTTCGATCTCCACGAAGAACTCGGGGGTGAAGAGTGCTTGGACCCCGATGATCGTGATCGGCGGGGTCGGAGCGGGTAGGCCCTCCAGCTCCTGTGCTCGGGCGATGCCGGCAAGCACCTCGTCCCACATCTCCGGGACCCAGTCGACGATGTAGAAGGTCAGTCGCGCCAGATTCTCGACGCCGCCGCCCGCGCCCTTGACGCCGATGATGATGTTCTGCAGTGCCGCGTGGACCTGGCCGGCGAGGTCGGGAGCGGCTGGCTTGAAGTCCGGCGTGACACCGGCCTGCCCCGCCAACAGCATCAGTCGGGATCCGGTGCCGACGGCGACCGGTGCGTAGTCGGTCTGTTGAAGTAGTCCGTCCGGGTGCAGCAGCTCAACGGTCATTTCGATCTCTCTCCTGTGGTTTCGCACCTGCTCGTACCGGTCGGCGCGAGCGTCTCTATCACTGATAGAGACGCTCGGAGCGGAGGATCTATTCCCGCGGATGGTCCGGGACCAGAGCATCCACGACGAAGGCCACGTGCTGACGACGCAACCGCTCCTTCTCGACTTCCGGGATGTGCGCCATCGGGGTGTCGAGCAGCACCGCCGCCAGGCCGTGGCAGGCCGCCCATACGTGAAGGGCGGCGTCGTCCGCGTACGTCCGCTCGTACGCGGCCGCGACGCCGGCAACCGCCTGCTGGAGGATCTCGAAGGCTGCATAGCCGGAGCGCCCGCGTGCGGAGCCGTGGGGTCGCTCGAGCTCGTCGGCGGACGAGTTCGAGATGACTGCTCGGAACAGCCCTTCGTGGTCGCGCGCGAAGTGCAGGTAGGCGAGGCACACGGCCGTGAGCTCCTGCTGGGGAGACGGGGCGTTCTCGGAGGCGTCGCCGAGTGAGTCTGCGAGAGCTGCCGTGGCACGCCTGCTCACCGCGAGCATCAGGTCCGCGCGGTTCTTGAAGTGCCAGTAGGCCGTCGCAGCCGAGACCCCGGCCTGCCGTTGCACCTCTCGCACCGACACCGAGTCGGGTCCGGACCTGGCTGTCAGCTCGTAAGCGATATCGAGGACGCGGTTGGCCACATCAGGGGTCGTAGGAGTCGACACCGCTCTATTGTGCGCTGAGGATGAGAACGCAGCCCCAACTGAACATCGCCCCGCTTGATCCGACCGATCGCCGGGCCGCGGCTGAAGAAAACTTCGTCCGGAGCTGTCGGATCGGCATGGATGCGTTCGTAGAAGAAGTGGGTGGCGGTCACCGGACCGCCTCGGAGACGAGGAGACGAAACGAATGCCCGAGTACATGATCGCGTTCAACGACGAGTGGGTGGCCGAGCACACGACCGACCAGCTGCGGGAGAAGAGCATCGCGTCGAAGGCCGTGCTCGACGAGATGAAGGCCGCCGGGGTCTTCGTCTACGCCAACGGCGGGATCGACGCCTCGACCGCTCTCTTCAGCGTCGAGGCGGACAACGGCTCGGCCGTCTTCACCGACGGTCCCTTCGTCGAGACGAAGGAGCACATCGGTGGATTCACGGTCATCGACGTGGCCGATGACGAGGCGGCGCGCTACTGGGCCGGCAAGGTGGCGGTCTGTCTCGACTGGCCGCAGGAGGTCCACCGCTTCCCGAACGAGTATTCCTGGGACGACTGAGCCTCGACTGGTCCGACGCTTCGCCGGATCTCGGCGGCGAAGCGTTTCAGGTCGTGGCAGGCTTGCTGCATGAGTACGCCAGCGCCGCTTGCCCTGCCCGAGACCGACGCCGCGGAGACCTGGGTCAAGGAGCGTACGTCCACGACGCTGACCCATGTGCGGGAGCTGGCTGAGCAGCTGCGGACCGCGCCGCCGAGCGAGGCGATCGAGGTGCTGAGGGCCTGGGACGCGCTCTCCCTCGAGCTCGGCTCGCTCGGTGGCCTGGCCGGGCTGCTCGCCAATGTTCACCCCGTCGAGGCGGTCCGCACCGCGTGCGAGGACACCGAGGTCGAGGTCGACCGGCTGCGCACCGAGCTCACCCAGGACCAGGCCCTCTACCGCGTCTTCGCCGACCTCCCCACGGAGCAGACCGCGGCGCTCGACCCGCTGGCCGAGCGGCTCCTGGAGAAGACGCTGCAGGACTTCACCCGTGCCGGTGTCGACCGCGACGACGCCACCCGGTCCCGGCTCACCGAGATCAACGAACGGCTCACCGAGCTCAACCTCGAGTTCTCCCGGGTGAGCCGGGACGACGTACGCATCACCCTGGCCACGCCCGAACAGCTGGACGGGATGCCGGCCGACTGGCTGGAGGCGCACCCGGTCGACGACAAGGGGCTCGTGGCGATCACCACCGACTACCCCGACGCGCTTCCGGCGCGGATGTTCGTGAAGGACCCGGCGATCCGGAAGGCCGTCACCGTGGCCGGGCTCGAGCGCGGCTGGCCGCACAACGAGGCGGTCCTGAAGGAGATGTTCGCGCTGCGTCACGAGCTGGCCAACCTGGTCGGCTACGAGGACTGGCCGGCCTTCGACGCAGCGGTGAAGATGATCGGCGAAGGGCCGGCGATCCCGGAGTTCATCGACAAGATCGCCGGCGCCGCCGAGGGGCGGATGAAGCGTGACCTCGAGGTGCTCCTCGACCGCTACGACCGCGACGTCCCTGGGGCCAGTGCGGTCTCCGCCGCCGACGCGCTCTACTACGAGGAGCTGGTGCGGCAGGAGAAGTACGACGTCGACAGCCAGGTGGTGCGTACGTTCTTCGACTTCGCGAAGGTGCACCAGGGGCTGCTCGATGTCACCGGCCGGCTCTTCGGGCTGCGCTACGAGCCGGTCTCCGACGTCGTCACCTGGCACGAAGACGTGAGCGTCTTCGACGTCTATCAGCAGGACGGCGACGAGCCCCTCGGCCGGATCTTTCTCGATCTGCACCCTCGCGAGGGCAAGTACAAGCACGCCGCGCAGTTCGACCTCGCCCCCGGCGTGAAGGGCCGGCAGCTCCCCGAGGGCGTGCTGGTCTGCAACTTCTCCCGCGGTCTGATGGAGCACGACCACGTGGTGACTCTCTTCCACGAGTTCGGCCACCTGATCCACCACGTGCTCGGTGGACAGGGCGAGTGGGCGCGCTTCTCCGGGGTCGCGACGGAGTGGGACTTCGTCGAGGCGCCGAGCCAGATGCTCGAGGAGTGGGCCTGGGACGCCGACGTACTCCAGACCTTCGCCACCGACGCGGCCGGCGGGCCGATCCCGGCCGACCTGGTCGCCCGGATGCGGGCCGCGGACGACTTCGGCAAGGGCTACCACGCGCGGCAGCAGATGTTCTACGCCGCAATCTCCTACTGGTTCCACAAGGAGCAGCCCGACGACCTGACCAAGCGGCTCGAGGAGCTCCAGGCGGCCTACTCTCCGTACCCCTATCTCGCGGGCACCCACTTCTTCGCCAACTTCGGCCACCTGGGCGGCTACTCGTCGGCGTACTACACCTACATGTGGTCGCTGGTCATCGCGAAGGACCTGTTCAGCGCCTTCGACCGCGACAACCTGTTCGACCCCGAGGTGGCGGGCCGCTACCGCGACCTCGTGCTCGCCCGCGGTGGTGAGAAGGACGCCGCCGACCTGGTCGCCGACTTCCTCGGCAGGCCCTACTCCTTCGATGCGTACGCGGCCTGGCTGGTCTCCTGACGCGATCACCGACCCTGGACGGCAGCGGTTGCGATACCCGCTAGGGTACGTCCGCTGAATGTTCGTCAGCGTCGCCCGGCACTCCTCGTGCCTTCCCCCAGGCAGGTCCTTCAGATGTATCTCCGCCCGGGTCGCTCGACCCGTCTTCTCGCTCTCGCGATCCTCGGACTTCTCGGTGCCACGCTGCTCACCGCCGCTCCGGCATCTGCCAACACCGCGCCCCGGATCACCAAGGCCACGATCTCCACGTGGATGCCGGTGAAGACCGAAGGGCTCATCCAGTGGACCCCCGCGTTCTCGTACGCAGCGAGTGACGACCAGGGCGTCACCGGCTTCCAGGTGCAGCGGAAGGGCGCACCGTGGAGCACCTCTCCGACGCGCCGAGCCAAGATGAGCGCGGCCGCCTATGTGTGGCGGGCGGACGGCGCCAGCACGTGGCTCTACCCGTCCCGGACCTCGGTCCGAGGTCGCCTGGACCCCGGTGCCGTCGACTGTTTCCGCGTTCGGGCCAAGGACGCGGCCGGGTTGACCTCGGCATGGACGGGCTGGCGCTGCGCGCACGCCCCGATGCGGGCCGCCGAGACCTGGTCGTGGTGCTGCCAGCCCAACCTGATCTCGGGCCTGCACCTCGACGGGTCCGCCGACGGCCCCGACGTCGCCTACGTGTCGACGCGGTTCGGCACGCAGCGCAGCAACGGGGCGTACTGCGCCAAGGGTGTTCGCCTCCGTGTGTTCAAGGGCCCCGGTCAGGGCAAGATGAACGTCTTCCTGGGCAGCTCGAAGGTCGGCACCGTGAGCGCCTGGTCGCGCACCAGCGGATGGAAGTGGGCCACGGTGCGGCGCTCCACCGATGCGTGCGGACGAGTGCGTCTGGTTCCGCTGACCCGAGCTCCGGTGCAGATGACCCGGAACTACATGCTCTACTGACGCGGGGCGCTGACGGGCGCTTATAACACGCGTTTGGTGCGTACGAACACGAAATCCTTGTCTTGTAAAGGAATCGGTTATTTGCGTCCTATGGAGCGCCAAACTTGCGTCGTGGCTCCATCTGGACGAACGTCTCTGGAAGCAGAGGTGCCTGTTGCGCGCATCACTCGGGCTGCTCGTCGATCCCAGGCACCTTCTCAAAACCCTATTGAGGGGAGAGACAAATGGATGCCGTGAAGGACATCGACTGGGTGGGTCTCGGTGGCAAGGTGCTCGCCGCGATCGTCATCCTCGTCGTCACATGGATCATCGCGAAGATCGTCGCTTGGGCGTTCGCGAAGCTGACCTCGAAGATCCCGGTGCTCCAGAAGGCTGGGAATGACGGGGACACCATCGGCAAGAGCCTCGGTTCCGTGGCCGCCCTGCTGGTGTGGCTCTTCGGTCTGATCGCGCTGCTGGACCTGTTCGGGCTCAGCTCGGTGCTGACGCCGATCCAGGGTCTGCTCGACGGTGTGCTGGGCTTCCTGCCCAACCTCATCGGTGCGGTCTTCGTCTTCATCGTCGGCGCGCTCGTCGCCAAGGTCGTCCGCCAGCTCGTCGAGACCGCGCTCGGTGCGGTCCCGTTCGACAAGTGGCTCGGCAGCGGCAGCAAGCTCTCCGGCCAGGTCGACGCGACGGTGGGTGTGGACACCACCGCCGACTCGTACGACGCACCGGCTGCGCCCTCGGGTGCTGCCGCGCAGATCGTCAAGGTCATCGGTCTCGTTCTCTACTCGATCATCATGATCGTGGTGGCCATCGCCTCGCTGCAGATTCTCGGGATCAGCTCGATCTCGCGGCCTGCCGAGCTCATGCTCGCCATGATCCTGGCTGCGATCCCGAAGCTCATCGCCGCCGCGATCCTGCTCGGCATCGGAGTGGTCATCGCCCGCTTCGCCGCCGACGTCCTCGGTCAGCTCATCGACGGGCTCGGCTTCGACAACGCGCTCCACTCGATGGACGTGCTGCCTCAGGGGCAGAGCGCGACCCCGGCGATCACCAAGGTGATCCAGATCGGCATCGTGCTCTTCTTCGCCGTGATGGCGGCGCAGATGCTGGAGTTCCCGCAGATCACCGCGTTCATCGCCGAGGTGCTCGAGCTGGGTGGCCGGGTCATCTTCGGCGGCGCGATCATCGCTGCCGGTGTCGTGATTGCCTCGGTGCTCGCGAAGATCGTGCCCGGATCGGCGTCGCAGATCCTGAAGTACGCCACGATCGTGCTCTTCGTCGCGATCGGGCTGAGCTTCATGGGGCTTGCCGACTCGATCATCAACCTCGGCTTCGGTGCCGTGGTCGTCGGTGGTGCCGCTGCCGCGGCGCTCGCCTTCGGTCTCGGTGGTCGAGAGGCTGCCGCCCGGCAGCTGGAGCGGCTCCAGGCTGAGAGCGGTGGCACGAGTCCCGCTGCCGCGCCGACCGCTCAGAACTCGACGCCGCCGCCGACGCCCGGCGTCTGATCGCACTCACGACCCTCAGGGTCTGACTCAGGGAGCCCCCGACTGCACTGAATTGTGCGGGCTGGGGGCTCCCTTTCAAGTGGCTTGAATCGGTTGAATCCTCGGCGTAAGATCACGATATATCGCGAAGGAACGCGATCTAGTCTTCCGAGAGTAAGAGAGAAACCTGATGAGCAACAACAACCCTTGGGGTGAGTGGATCGACCAGATGGGTCGAGAGTTTGGCAAGGGCGGCCCGCGCCGCTCCCATGGCTGGCAGGGTGGTCCCGGTTGGGGCGGACCCGGATGGGGTGGCCCCGGCGGCCCCGGTTGGCAGGGCGGCCACCACGGTCGCGGTCGTGGGCCGGCCGGCCCGCCGCCGTGGATCGCGGCGCTGCTCGGCTTCGAGAACCAGCCCCCGCAGCGGCCCGGTCCCCGGGTCCGTCGTGGTGACGTACGCTCCGCGATCATCTACGTGATGGCCGAAGCGGCCGAGCAGGGCCAGGTGATCAACGGCTACCAGGTGATCCAGCAGATCTCCGAGCGCAGCTCGGGTGAGTGGCGGCCGAGCCCCGGCTCGGTCTACCCGACCATCCAGCAGCTCGAGGACGAGGGTCTCGTGGAGTCCGACGACGAGCACGGCCGCCGGGCGATCCGGCTGACCGAGACCGGCAAGACCTACGCCACCGAGCACGCCGACGAGCTGGCAGCCGTCTGGAAGCCGTTCGACAAGGCCGTCGACAATGCTCGTGAGCAGAGCCGTGGTGGCCGCGGCGGACAGGGCATGGGCGACCTCGCCGGCTTCGGGATCCTCGGTGGCGAGCTCGCCCAGGTGCTCCCGGCCGTGTGGCAGCTCGCCACCTCCGGCACCGACGCCCAGCGCCAGGCCGCCGCCGACGTCCTCGCCGACACCCGGCGCAAGCTCTACGGCATCCTCGCGGCCGGCGACGACGAGACCGTTCCCGGTGAGGGTGCGGTCACCGCCGAGCAGGTCGACGAGGTCGAGGAGAGCGACGAGACCGACGGTCCCGGCGGCCAGTCGCCCGGGGCTGCGCCCACCGCCTGATGTCTCCGATCGCTTCAGGAGTCGTACGTTTGCGCTGCTGCGCGTCGTACGACTCCTGATTCGTCTCTGAGCTAACTTCGGCTCCATGAGCGCATCTGCCCCGACTCTGATCCCAGCCGGCACGGTGTTCACGGCCGAGGAGATCACCGTCTGGGCGGATCGAGGACGGCGTACGCTCGAGGAAGCGCTCACCGAGGCCGACCTCCTGGTGAGCGCGCCGCACGCCGGAGCGGCGATCCCGGCCGAGCTCGCGCCCTACCTGGCGCCGGAGCTGACCAAGCGCCTGCAGCACGACTTCACCGACTGCACCACGGCCGCGATCGTGCGCCGCTGGGCGCAGATCGACCCACGGGTCGTGGCCGTGATCAACCCGCACCCGCGCATGGTGCGCGACCCCAACCGGGCCAAGCCCGCCGACGTGGTCGCCACGCTGCGCGAAGCCCTGGACCGGGTGGCGGCGGCCGGACGCTGGCAGCGCGTCGACCTGTCCGGCGTCGACGCGATCCGGCCGGTCACCTTCTCGTTCTTCCCGATCCTCGACGTCCCGGGCGACGCCGACGGTCTCACCCGGCTGTGCGAGGACTTCGCCCGTGTCGCCGAGCAGGGTCTCGGAGTCTACGAACGGACCCGGGACGCGCTCCTCGACCGCATGCTGGAGCGCGCATCGGACAACGGTGGCCGGGTCACCACCCTCTCCTTCCACGACACCATGAACACCACGACCACGCCGGAGGGTGCGGTCGTCGTCGCCCGGGATCCGAAGGACCGGCTCCCTGCGGTCGTCGCGCTCTCCAACCGCGGCGACGCCGAGGGGGAGTCGCGCGGCGACGACGACCGGCCGACCATGGCCCCCGCCCGCCTGCGTGCTCTCGCCGAGGCGCACCGTCGTGGTTTCGAGGTGGCGGTTGCGGATGACGTACTGCTCAATCAGCCCTACCTCGGCAGCCAGGAGATCGTCGCGGCTCGGGCCCGGTTCGCCGACTTCCACGCCGCTCATCCCGGCAGCGGAATCGTCACCGACGCGGTGCAGGCCGAGTTCCTGCGGGAGTTCCTGCTCGGGGAGCGAGCGACGGCCCAGATCCAGCGGCCCGGCACCGACTGGCCGGCGGCCGACCCCGAGCAGGTCGATCGGGTCGCGCAGGCGTGCAAGCGGGCCTGGGCCGACTACCGCTCCGGTTCCTAGAAGACGTCGACCACGGTTCCGATCACCGACCCGGCGATGATCGTCGTCACGGCGAGGATGATCGAGGGCAGCGCGAACGAGTGGTCGATGAGCTTGGTGCCGAGCTTGGTGCTGCCTGAGGTGTCGAAGTTGGCGGCGGCGATCTGCGAGCCGTTGGTGGGCAGCAGGTAGATGCCTGCGAACGCGCCGGCCCACATGCCGGAGAGCAGGCCCAGCGGCATGCCGGCGCTCAGCGCGATCGGCACGGCGGTGTTGGTCGCGGTCGACTGGCTCGTGGTGAGCACGCAGACGACGAACACGGCGAGCGCGAAGATCCAGGGTGCCTGCGCGACGAGATCGCCGATGCCCTCGCTGATGAGGTCGGTATGGGCATCGATGAAGGTGCTGGTGAGCCAGGCCAGGCCGAGGAGCGCGATCGCCGAGACCATGCCGGCCTTGAAGACCGAGGTCGTCGGCACCTCGCTCACCTTGGGCTTCGAGACCAGGATGATCACGGTGCCGACCACGAACATGATCATCGGGATGAGGTCGTTCATCTCGAGGCGGGTCTCGGCGCCGAAGGGCGGACGAAGGTCGGCGAAGAGACCGAAGAAGACGATCAGCAGCACACCGCTGAAGAAGATCAGCGCGGCGTTGCGGCCGGCTGTGGTCGCCTCCGGCAGCGTGGTCGAGGGGTCCTTGGACCTCTCACCGGTGGCGTTGCCCGGGGCGGGGATCTCGCCGGCGGCGATCTTCGCCTGGATCTCCGGGTCGTCCTTGATGTCCTTGCCGAGGCGGTTGACCACGATCGCGGACAGGACGATGCCGATGATGGCGGCCGGCAGGGTCACCATGATGATGTTGATCATCTCGAAGCCGTACGCGCTGGTGAACCCGATCATCGCGGCCATCGCCGCCGAGACCGGGCTGCAGGCGAGGGCCACGCCGGTGGCCACGACCGAGAGGGACAGCGGGCGCGAGGGCCGGATCCCGTTGGAGTAGGAGACGTCCTGGATCACCGGCAGCAGCGGGTAGAGGATGTTGGACGTCCCGGCGCCGACCGAGAAGAGGAACGAGATCAGCGGCGCCACCAAGGTGATCATCTTCGGGTTCTTCTGGATCGCCTTGGCGGCGACCGTGACCATCCAGTCGATGCCGCCGGCCTGCTGCATCATCGAGGCGGACACCACCACGGAGAGGACGATGATGATCGCCGAGGTCGGGATCGATCCGGCGGGTAGCTGGAAGACGAACACGAGCACGGCGACACCGAGGCCGCCCCACAGGCCGAGGCCGACACCGCTCGACCTCGTCCCCATCAGGATCGCGAGGATGACGACCGCGAGCTCGAGCAGGATGAGAACCACGTCCACGACGGTCCGATCTGTTGCAGGGAGAGGGGCCGTGGGGGCGGGTGGTCAAAGTTAAGCAGCGAGCAGCCTCGAGCGTGGTGAGGCGAACGCGTGTCGCGCTCAGAGCGCCTCGAGGTGGTCGACCATGTGACGGTGACCGACGGCCTCGTAGCCGACGATCGTGACCACCGGCGCCAGCGCCACGACCACGAGGCACCAGGCCACCGGCACGCCCGCGGCCGCCATCACGACGCTCGCGACGAGCACGGCGGCGGTGAGGACGACCAGGAGGATGTGGAACGGGTCGATCACGTGCATGAACAGGTTGTAGAGGAGGTAGAGGACCAAGGCGTACGCCCCGACGGGGATGGCCACGGAGAGAACCGTGCCGACCGCGCCGAGCTCCGACTTGTGCTCGATCAGGTAGGCCGCCACGTGGAGGCCGGCGCCGGTCGCCGCGATCGCGGCGAAGATCAGGATGTGTCCGTAGCCCCACAGGAACGAACGATCGCGGTGCCGCTCGAGCATGGTGGCCCAGGGGATCGTGAAGTAGGTCCACCACTGACCGAACGTCAGGCCGATGCCGGCGGCGAGCAGGAGGATCGCGTCGAGGCTCCAGCCCAGCTCCGGCTCGTGGACGATCGCGGACATCACCGCGACGGTGCCGATCACGCCCTCGCCGAGGGTGATGATCGTCAGGAGGCCATAGCGCTCGGCGATGTGGTCGGCGTGCCAGGGAGTGCCGCCGAAGCGGCGCTCGGCGATGAACGGTCCGACCAGCTCGATCACCAGGGGCACCATCATCGCCGCGAACGCGACCGTCACGCTCAGCGGCAGGATGGCGATGACGCACCAGAGCACCTGCGCGCTGAGGACGGAGACGAGGTAGACCCGGTGGGCGCCGCGACGGGCCGGATCCTGGCGCCAGGCGCGCAGCCACTGACCGCAGAGCGCGACCCGCATCACGACGTACCCGGCGATCATGAGCTCGTTGTGGAGCCGGTCGCCCTCGTGGACGCTCTCGAACATCTCCGGCAGGCCGAGGGCCATGATGATCACGCCGACCATCTGCACCATCGTGAGCAGCCGGAACGCCCAGTCGTCGGTGTCGTAGGCCGAGGCCATCCAGGAGTAGTTGATCCACGCCCAGCAGATCGCGAACGAGGCGAAGCAGAACGCCACGATCCCCGCCAGGACGTGACCCTCCGCGAGCTGATGGGCCAGCTCGTTGCCGCTCACGCCGAAAGCCACGACGAAGGTGAGGTCGAAGAGCAGCTCCAAGGGAGTCGCGGCCCGATGCTCCTCGTGCGGGTCGCGTCCGGTCATCTGGCGCAGGCGGCTGGATGCGTTCACGTGGTGAGGATAGGACGTCGGGCGTACGTTTCCTGATATGAGCGAAATCCTGATCAAGGTGCGCGGGTCGCACGCTGTCGAGGTGGCGCCGGAGCGAGGGGTGGTATCCGCCGAGGTCCGGTTCGACGGTCCCGCGCCGGAGCCGGTGATGGAGCAGCTGCGGCGTGGGCTGCACGGCGCGCGCACGGAGCTCGAGCGACTCGAGCTGGAGGGCGCGATCAAGAGGCTCGTCATCCAGCGGGCGCGCACGTCGGCCGAGCGCCCTTGGCACAAGGACGGCAAGCAGCTGCCGCTGGTGCACCGTGCCACGGTCGGTCTCTGGGCGGAGTTCGTCGACTTCGAGGCGCTGGCGACATGGGTCGGCCGCACCGCGGGCAACGAGGGTCTCCGCGTCGACCACGTCTCCTGGCAGCTGACCAAGGAGAGCCGGCTGAAGGTCGAGCGTGACGTACGTCAGGAGGCGGTGCGTCAGGCCAAGGTGCGCGCACAGGACTACGCCGATGCGCTCGACCTCGGCCCGGTCGTCGTCCGGAGCATCAACGACGTCGGCGTCAGTCACGAGGTGGCGTACGCGTCGGCGCCGATGGCGATGTCGGAGCAGGCCGGTAAGGCGTGGGGCGCGGACCAGGCTGCACCGGACCTGGCCTTCGACCCCGACGACATCACGGTCTATGCCGAGGTGGAGGCCGCCTTCACCGTCGCCGCGTCCTGACCCAACTGGGCGTCGAGGCGCTCGGGGGAGAGCAGATGGTTGATGACGACCGCGGCACAGCCGACCATGCCGGTGGAGTCGGCGTGGGTGGAGGGGACGAAGGTCAGGTCGCGGGTGGCCAGGGCGGTCGAGCGGGAGTAGACGGTCTCGCGTACGCCCGCGGTGTAGAGGTCGAAGGCACCGGCCATGTCGCCGCCGATGACGACGACCTCGGGGTTGAGCAGGTTGATCGCGATCGCCAGCACCTCGCCGAGCTGGCGGCCGGCCTCGCGCAGCAGGCCGCGGGCGATGGCGTCGCCCGCGAGCGCGGCGGCGACCAGGTCGCGGATGTGTCCCGCGGAGACGCCGGAGTCGACCAGGCCCTGGGTCAGCGCCCAGCCGGCGGCCACCGTCTCCAGGCACCCGGTGGCTCCGCATCGGCACGGGCGCTCGCCGGCGGACTCGACCCGGGTGTGGCCGATCTCGCCGACGGCGCCGGCGTGGCCGCGCAGCACCCGGCCGTCGGCGATAACCGCGAGCCCGAGGCCGGTCGACGCCTTCACGACGAGCGCGTCGTGCGGGTGCAGCCCGCTGCCGAAGAGCTCCGCGGTGGCCAGTGCGTCGGTGTCGTTGACGAGCACCAGTGGCCCGTCGGTGAGCCGGTCGAAGTAGGGGTCGAGCGCGACGCCGTCCCAGCCACGCATCACCGGTGAGTCGACCGAGACCAGGCGGACGGGGTCGACGACGCCCGGCAGACTCATCCCGACGCCGAGCACGGGCGGCTCGATGCCCTCCAGGAGCCGCTCGAGCCGGTCGGTCACGTCGGGCATGAGGTCGTCGGCGGCGATGCCGACCTCGTGGTCACGGGTGTCGCCGGCGAGCTCGCGGCCATCGAGGTCGAAGACGGCGAGCTGGCTGCGCGAGCGCCCGATGGCCACGGCCAGGACGACCCCGGCGTCGGCGTTGAAGCTCAGCGAGCCCGGCGGGCGGCCGCCGGTGGAGGCGAGCTCCTCCCCGGTCAGGATCAGCCCTGCGTCGACGAGCGCCGAGACCCGGGAGACCACAGCCGTACGCGACAGGCCGGTCGTCTTCTGCAGATCGCTGCGGGTCAGGGCGCGCCCGGAGCGCACCAGAGCGAGGATGTCGGCGGCGGTTGTCATCTCGGGCATGGGGTGAAGCGTACGCCCCTTATGTCTTTCGTGTACCAAAGATTTACTTGTATCGATCCAAAGATCGTGTCAAGGTGTGCCAAAGCACACTGTCTTTTGGAGGACCCGTGACCGCCGTATCCCCCACCGTCGCTGACGTCACCGCCCGTCTCATCGAGCGGTCCGCGGCCACGCGGGCCGACTACCTGGCCCGCATCGCGTCCGCCCGGGCGACCGGGCCGGCCCGAGGCCGGCTCGCGTGCAGCAACCTGGCCCACGGCTTCGCGGCCTCCACCGCCCCGGCGAAGGCCGAGCTCAAGGTCATCAACCCCGGCGCGAAGCCCAACGTCGCGATCGTGACCTCCTACAACGACATGCTCTCCGCACACGCCCCCTACGAGACCTACCCGCCGCTGCTCAAGGCCGCGGTCATGCGGGCCGGCGGGCTGGCCCAGGTCGCCGGCGGCGTACCCGCGATGTGCGACGGCATCACCCAGGGTCGCGACGGGATGCAGGTCTCCCTCTTCTCCCGCGACGTGATCGCGATGTCGGCCGGGATCGCCCTCTCGCACGACATGTTCGACGCCGCGCTGATGCTCGGGGTGTGCGACAAGATCGTGCCCGGCCTCCTGATCGGGGCCCTCTCGTTCGGTCACCTGCCGACCGTCTTCGTGCCCGCGGGCCCGATGTCCTCCGGCCTTCCCAACAAGGAGAAGGCCCGCGTCCGGCAGCGGTACGCAGCGGGTGAGGCCACCCGCGAGGAGCTCCTCGAGGCCGAGGCCGCCAGCTACCACTCCCGCGGCACCTGCACGTTCTACGGCACCGCGAACTCCAACCAGCTGCTGATGGAGGTGCTCGGGCTGCACCTGCCCGGCTCCTCGTTCGCGTCGCCGGACACCCTGCTGCGGGCCGCGCTCAACCGCGCCGCCGCCGCACGTGCCACCGAGCTGGCGCTCAGCGGCGGCCCGGGCATCGGCGAGCTGGTCGACGAGAAGGCGATCATCAACGCCTGCGTCGCGCTGCTCGCCTCGGGCGGCTCGACCAACCACACCCTCCACCTGGTCGCGATCGCTCGCGCCGCCGGGATCCAGCTGACCTGGTCCGACATCTCCGACCTGTCGCCGGTCGTCCCGCTGCTCACCCGGATGTACCCCAACGGCTCCGCCGACGTGAACCACTTCCACGCGGCCGGCGGTGTCAGCTTCCTGATCCGCACGCTGCTCGAGGCCGGACTGCTCCACGAGGACGTCACCACGATCCTCGGGCCGGGGCTCTCGGCCTACACCCAGGAGTCGCGGCTCACCCGCGACGGCGAGATCGAGCTGGTCGAGGGCGCCCCGGTCTCCGGCGACCTCGACGTGCTGCGCCCGGCTTCGGATCCCTTCTCGCCCGACGGTGGCCTGCGGGTCCTGACCGGCGAGCTCGGCACCGCCGTCATCAAGACCTCGGCGGTCGCGCCGGAGCACCGGGTGGTGTCCGCGCCGGCGGTCGTCTTCGACGACCAGGCCGACTTCCTCACCGCCTTCTCCGAGAAGCGCCTCGACGGCCGCGACTTCGTCGCGGTGATCCGCTACCAGGGCCCAGCAGCCAACGGCATGCCCGAGCTGCACAAGCTCACCCCGGCGCTCGGCGTGATGCAGGACCGCGGCCAGCACGTCGCCATCGTCACCGACGGCCGGATGTCCGGCGCGTCGGGGAAGGTGCCCGCCGCCATCCACCTCACCCCCGAGGCCGCGCTCGGCGGACCGCTCGCTCGCGTGCAGGACGGCGACCTGATCACCGTCGACGCCGTCGCCGGCACGCTGACGATCGGGGTCGACGCCGACGAGTTCGCGCACCGTCCGGCCACCGGTCGTGCTCCGCTCGACGCCGAGTGGCGCGGCACCGGCCGTGAGCTCTTCGCCGCCTTCCGTGCCACCGTCGGCTCAGCCGACACCGGCGCCTCCGTCTTCACCTTCGCTCCCAACCAGCAGAGCCCGATGCCTCAGGAGACCCCCGTCCATGTCTGACCTCACCTCCGCCGACCTGCTCGACCTCTCCCCGGTGATCCCGGTCGTCGTGATCGAGGATGTCGACCACGCGGTGCCCGTGGCTCGCGCGCTCGCCGAGGGTGGCGTGCCGATGGTCGAGCTGACGCTGCGTACGCCGGTGGCGCTCGACGCCATCCGGGCCATCGCCGAGGAGGTGCCGGAGGTTCTGATCGGCGCCGGCACGGTGACCACTCCCGTGCTCGCCAAAGAGGCCGCCGCGGCCGGCGCCCAGTTCCTGGTCTCGCCGGGTGCGACCCCGACGCTGCTCGGCGCGATGCGCGACACCGGCCTGCCGTTCCTGCCCGGCACCGCCACCGTCTCCGAGGCCCTCGCGGTGCTCGAGACCGGCCACACCGCGATGAAGTTCTTCCCGGCCGAGGCCTCCGGCGGCGCCAAGTACCTGGGCTCGCTGCCGTCCGTGCTCCCCGACGCGCGCTTCTGCCCCACCGGCGGCATCTCGCTCGCCACCGCCCCGAGCTACCTCAGCCTCCGCAACGTCGGCTGCGTCGGCGGCTCCTGGCTCACCCCCGCCGACGCCCTCGCCGCCGGCGACTGGGACCGCGTCACCGCGCTCGCAGCCGCCACCGCCGCCCTCCGCTGACCCAACCCCCGCCGAGTCGGCGCGTTCTAACG